>JBFLWQ010000019.1 GCA_040757775.1 Thermodesulfobacteriota bacterium | reverse complement strand
TTCAAATCGCATCTTCCGAACCTCCTGTAATATCTCTGTCCGTCCCATACGTCACCTCCACTGGTGACCATTGTAAACCGGACAGATTATGTGCTACAATACAGGACAGTTTATTTGTTTCTGACAAACGAAAATTAATAGTTGACAATTTTACAAATAATAGAGAAAATGTCCTCGTATTTTTCCAATGATTTTTTAAGGAGGTATTCTATGGCTAAGCGTATCATTGAGGACCTGGAAGAGCTGAAAACAATGGTTGGGCAGGAGATTGGTGTAACTGACTGGATTAAGGTAACGCAGGAAAGGGTTAATACATTTGCCGAGGCGACTGGAGACCATCAGTGGATTCATGTAGACCCGGAACGGGCTAAGAAAGAATCACCCTATGGGGGAGCAATTGCCCACGGGTATCTAACGATGAGTTTGGCACCTTATTTCCTTCAGCAGATTATGGAGATAAAAAAGAAGCGGATGGGGGTCAATTATGGGTTGAATAAGGTGCGTTTTCCTGCCCCTGTGCCTGTTGGAGGCAAGTTGCGGATGAAAGCCGAGGTGGCTGAAATTGAAGATATAAAGGGAGGAATTCAGATTGTAATCAGGATGACCTTTGAGGTAGAAGGTCAGGAAAAGCCCTGCTGTATTGCCGAGGCCATCTATCGCTATTACAGTTAATTAGCCATTTCTTAAAAAAACAAATATGAAAGGAGGAAAAGAAAACTATGTATGTAAAAGACATTATGACAACGAATGTTGTTACTGTTCCCAGCACTACCTCTATTGCGGATGCAAAGAGGATAATGCAAGCCCACAGGTTTCGCAGATTACCCGTGGTAGACAAGGGAAAGCTGGTAGGACTGGTTACCGAACACAGATTGGAGAGTGTTTCGCCTTCCAAGGCAACATCCCTTACCGTTTGGGAAATTGGTTATCTTCTTGAAAAGACGACCGTAAAAGAGATTATGGAAAGGCATTTAATCACGGTGAAACCTGAGATGACCGTTGAGGAGGCAATATCTCTGTCTCAGGAGAACAAGGTAGGCGCCTTGATAGTGCTTGAAGATAGTAGGGTAGTGGGAATACTTACTACCAATGACTTCTTTTACAAGATTGTTAACAAAGTACTGGGTATAGGCGAAAAAGGCACTCGGTTTGAGGTTACCGACGGCGGAGAAGGTAAGGCTCTTGAGGAAGTGATTTCTTGTGTGAACAAACATGGGTTAAAAATCGTGACACTTCACGTCATAGCCCTGTCCGAAAAGAGTAAGAATGATGTTGTTATTCACGTAGATGGCGAAGATGTTACCAAAGTCATTGATGAGTTGAAGGGTAAGGGTTATACTGTAACCTTGAGGAAAAGATAGCCTGTTATTTATCAAAGAAGTTCAGATAAGCTCTGTTAGAGATATCATTTCTGACAGGGTAAAAAGTAAAAGCGGACTATTGAGTTCAATAGTCCGCTTTTTATTTTTAGCACTATATGTTGTGGTATAAATATAGCCATATACATTTTGTTGTATTTTTTTCTTTACAATGAGTAAAATCGATGCTATATTAACGAAAATTTTTGTAGGTAAATTCAGATGTTAGTAATCAACTGGATGTATCTAATTTAATCCTGAGGTTGGAACAAGAGTTGATGGATTACCTGAAAAAGAAGGGCTTTTGGGTATGAAGATAAGAGAAGTGGAGGTTTTGGGATTTAAATCCTTTGCTGAAAAAACAACCCTTTCCTTCCAACCCGGTATTACAGCTGTAGTTGGACCAAATGGTTGTGGGAAGAGCAATGTTATAGACGCCATACGGTGGGCTATGGGAGAACTCAGTGCCAAACAGCTCAGGGGAGCTTTAATGGAAGATGTCATCTTCAACGGAAGTGAGGGGATAAAATCAACAGGAGTTGCAGAAGTTTCGTTGATCTTCTCAAACGATGACGGCATAGCCCCACCTGAATA
Source organism: Thermodesulfobacteriota bacterium (assembly GCA_040757775.1). Lineage (NCBI taxonomy): Bacteria > Pseudomonadati > Thermodesulfobacteriota > Thermodesulfobacteriota bacterium. The sequence goes on along the minus strand of JBFLWQ010000019.1, from coordinate 61,378 downwards.
TCATGACTTCAGCGAGATTCAGGTAACTAGACGTCTCTTTCGGTCAGGAGAAAGCGAATACTATATTAATAAGGTTCCCTGTCGTCTCAAGGACATCGCAGAGCTTTTTATGGACACTGGGCTGGGTACTAAGACTTATTCTATGGTAGAGCAGGGAAAGGTTGAGATGATTTTGAATTCTAAGCCCCAGGACAGAAGATTCCTGATTGAAGAAGCAGCCGGTGTTACAAAATATAAAAATAGAAAAAAAGAAGCATTGAGTAAGGTTGAGTCTACAAAACAGAACCTGATAAGGTTGTCTGATATCATTGGAGAAATCAAAAGGCAGATTAATTCACTGAAACGACAGGCCAAAAAGGCGGAAAAGTATAACTCTATTAAAGAAGAGATAAAAAAGGTCGAACTAACCCTGGCTTTAGGAGATTACAGAGAGATATTAAAAGACAAGAGGGAGAAAGAGGACTTATTGGAGGAATTAAGGGCTAAGGATGCTGAAATTTCCGCAAAGATACAAAGTGGTGAGAATCAAATTGAAGAAACTAAGATTAGATTGTTGGAAAAAGAAAAGGAGTTAATTGCTATTCAAGAGAGACTTCATGGTGTAAATAGCTCTATCCAGAAGGATGAGAACATTATAGAATACGGCGGTAAGGAGTTGGAGACCCTTGCAAAACATCACTCCCGCTTAGGAGAAGACGCTAAAAAGTTTAAGTTCCAACTGGAAGGTACAGAAAAAGAGATTCAGGAATTAGAGAATGATGAAAAGGGTTTGCAAGATGTCCTGGTCACTGAAGAATTTAATCTGGCAGAGAAAGAAAGCCAATTCAACAGGCTGAAAGATCATTATAAAACCGCATTAGAAAGGATTGAATCAGAGAAAGCTGATCTTATTGATATCCTGACTGATATAACCCAAGTAAGAAATTCTATAACTAATTTAACAGATCAGCAGACAGACTTCCTTCGGAGGGGGGAGAAGAGTAAGAAAGAACTGAAGGACACCACAGAAAAGATTAAAGAATTAGAAGGCAGGGCGTCTGAGTTAAAGAAAGGGTTGGATGAGTTAAACAGGTTGAAAGGGGTATTAGAGAAAGAGAAGCAAAAGAGGCTTGAAGAGGTAGATAATCTTAAGCTAGCGGTGGAAGAGAAAGGAAAAACCCTGAATGATCTCAAAGAGAAACTGAGCAGAAAAACTGCCCGATTGAACTCTTTAGAAGAGTTCCAGAAGAACCTTGAAGGATACCAGGAAGGGGTTCGTTCAATAATGCTTAAAAATGGCGATAATAATTCAAAGAAAAATGGGATATATGGAGTGGTAGCCGACATAATTGAAACTGCGCCAAAATACGAGACAGCCCTGGAATCAATTCTGGGAGAAAAGCTTCAGTATATTATTGTCAAAAGTCAAAATGAAGGTGTGGAGGCTATTGAATATTTGAAGGAACAGGCTGCTGGCAGAAGCAGTTTTATTCCTCTTAAACTCAGAGAGAATAAAGAATCTTCACCGGCTGTTTATTCTGCGGAGACTGATTATACCCCTTTGCTAAGTGTAGTTAAAGCAAGAGAAGGTTTTTATAATATTGCCAATTACCTGTTGGCAAATGTTCTGGTAGTCGAGGATTTTGATAGGGCTATGAAATTATGGGAAAATAATGGCTACACAGGCACTTTGGTTACCCTGGATGGGGAGGTAATAGACTCCTGTGGGGTTCTGACCGGCGGGAGTAAGTCTGCTGTTTCAAGTGGAGTGTTACAGAAGAAGAGAGAGATTAGAGAATTGGAGGAGATAACAGAAACTATAAGAGAAGAGTATAGTAGAGTTGAGAAGGGATATAAACAGATTGTTGAGGAGACATCCTTAATACAAAAGCGTATAGAAGAATTGAACCATGAGTTGTATGCCGGGAATGTTAAGACTATTACTATTGAAAACGAGCATAACCAAATTCATTCAGATTTAAGCCGTTTTAAGGAAAAGGTAGAAATATTAAATTTTGAAAGAGATCAATTACATGTAGAGAAGGAAAAAACGAAGGTGGATCTGTCAGCAAGAGGAGAGAAATTACAGAGTCTAAACAACTTGAAAGACGAAAAAGAAAAGCTGTCAGGCAGCCTGCAAGGGGAAGAGAAGAAGATAAAAGAAAAAATAGATAGGCTAAGTGCCGGGCTTACCAATTCAAAGATTACAATAAGCTCTGTAAAAGAAAAACTGAAAGGCACATCTTCTAATATAAACCGCTTAAAGAGTGCTAGAGAAGAATTGATAAAAGGCATTGAAGAGAAAAGAAGGGAAAGTGAAGAAAGCGAAAAGGAGTGTCTTAGGATTTCTAAAATGATAGAAGATTCTCAAAACAGGCTTGAAGAATTGTTTAAAATCCATAAAGATCTCCATGAATCTTTAAGTATAAGAAAGGCTGAAACGGAAGAAGACGCCGAGGATTTAAGAAGAAAAGAGAATACCCATAAAACCTGCCTGAAGGAGCAAGAAGACCTCTATAGAAGATTAAGTGATTTAAATCTTAAAATAACTGAGATAGGGCTCAATATCTCACACCTGAAAGGCAGGGTAGAGGAAAAATACCGTATTAAGTTAGAGTCTATGGCCAGCCCTCCTGCCAATGGGTTCTCTGGAGAAGAACTAAAAGAAAGGCTTGCATATCTGAAAGAATCTCTGGAAAATATGGGTGAGGTAAACCTCCTGTCCATCAGTGAATACGAAGATTTGAAAGAGAGATACGAGTTCTTGACAGGTCAACAGAATGACCTGAACCAGTCTTTGGAATCTCTTCAGAAGGCTATAAGCAAAATCAATCGGGTAACAAGAAAGAGGTTTAATGAGACTTTTCTGGCTGTCAACAGAAAGTTCAAGGAGATATTCCCGCGTCTCTTTGGGGGTGGTATGGGAGAACTCGTATTAACTGATGAAGATAATCTGCTGGAAACTGGGATAGAAATAATCGCTCAGCCTCCTGGGAAGAAGCTCCAGAATATTAATCTCCTCTCAGGTGGAGAAAAGGCATTGGCAACTATCGCATTAATCTTTTCGATGTTTACCATAAAACCCAGCCCTTTTTGCCTTTTGGATGAAGTGGATGCCGCCCTTGACGATGTCAATATAAACAGATTCAATGAACTGCTTTTAGAGACGTCTAAAAACTCCCAATTTATCCTTGTGACCCATAACAAACGAACCATGGAGATAGTTGATACCCTTATAGGTGTGACCATGGAAACCCCCGGGGTATCCAAACTGGTTTCAGTGAGAATGAACTAAACTATTGCCTTTCTTCTTCCTTTTAGAAGTGCGTCGGTTAAAAACTTCAACCCCGGTCAGAACTAGAGCCGGAACAAGTAGCATCGGTATTGAGCAGTTAACCGCCTAAAAATATAAATTTGGTATTGAACGACTTAAAAAGTGTTATAATATCATATAGATATGTCATCGAAATTTATATTTGAATATTGGCGGACTCAAAGTTTACTGTCAATATCAGGAAACTGTTCAATATATTGTTGGGCAGAGGAACCAATGAGTAATATAGATGAATTATTCAAACTAGTAGAGTCTTTGGTAGAGGAGTCTACTAAGCTAAATACCGATGGCCTCGATAAGCTAATGACTGTTTCAGAGGAAGTTGGTAAATCATGGTCTGGGTCGTGGCTAGGCTATCACTCTAGAGTCTATTACAAGGATTTTAAACCTGTTCCCCCAGGTGCTCGATTCAGCAAAGAATGGGGAATGATGGATAGATTCGCCATACGTGAAACCCGCGGGGAATGGCAGGAATATGATTTTGATTCGGTCATTAATGTTATTTATGAACAAGCAGGTAATATTGATCCTACTGTCTACAACTCGCAAGTGAAGGAGGCTACCGAAGTCTTCGAGGAATCCAAGGCAAGTATTCTGTCTATCCTTGCCGGTGAGGTTCAGGACAGACAAAATGACTCATTTTTAAACGATCTGTTCGCTAAAATAAAGAACAAGAAGGTTTTTGGAGCGTCCGATTTTGTAAAGTACTTTGCACCTTAGGGGCAACAGATGTCACGGGATATGAATGCGATACAGGCGGGAGTCCAGACTCCTCCTCACATTTCTGTCATTGCGCAGATTAGTGCTATTCGAAGTCCATTCAGCGAATGTGAGAGCCTAAGCAAATTGGCAAGACGAGCAGCTTCCCACCTCCAGAATCTTAGTCGAAAAAGCAAACGTGAGGAGAGAATTGGTACCAATGTATTCATTGGTCATGGACGCTCCCGTGCCTGGAAAGACCTAAAAGACTTCGTCCAAGACAGACTTCACCTTCCTTGGGATGAGTTCAATAGGGTTCCCGTTGCTGGTGTTAGCAATATAGTGCGGTTGTCCAGAATGCTTGATGATGCCGCTATTGCCTTCCTTGTTATGACTGCAGAGGATGAACAAGCAGATGGTAAAGTGCAGGCGCGTATGAACGTAATCCACGAGGTTGGATTGTTTCAAGGGCGCCTCGGTTTCGAAAAAGCAATCGTACTTCTTGAAGAAGGTTGTGAAGAGTTCGCGAACATTCACGGTCTTGGCCAGATAAGATTCCCCAAGGACAACATCAGTGCAACATTTGAGGATGTTAGGTTGGTTCTTGAGAGAGAAGGGCTATTGGAGTAATAAATTGAGCCCAACATTTTTCTGCACCTGACAGGTGAGAAACGCGTTAGTCCTATAAAACAAAGAAAATTAGTTTATGAAAATGACCATTCACGACCTTTTAAATAAATATCATTCCAACAGAGATAATTATCTCAAAGCGAACTATAACGAGACGCAATTGAGATCAGATTTCTTGGACCCACTGTTTGAGCTTTTGGGTTGGGATATCAAGAACAAAGCAGGCAAACCGACCAATGAACGGGAAGTTTTGCTTGAAGAAACATTGAAAGCAAATGCTTCTGAAAACTCCAAAAAACCAGATTATACTTTCAGGCTTTTCTCCGAACGAAAATTTTTCCTTGAAGCAAAGAAACCGAGCGTTCCCATTGAAACCAATGTTGATAATGCCAAGCAAGTAAGGCGATACGGATTTACCGCCAAACTGAAAGTATCAGTGCTTTCCAATTTTGAATACTTACTGATTTATGACTGCTCCATTAAAGTTGAGAAAGACGATAGCCACAACAAAGCTTTAATTAAAAAATATCATTACACTGAATATTCGGACAAGTTTGAAGAACTGAAAACCTTGCTTGGCAGAGAATCCGTTTATGCCGGACAATTTGATGAAGGATGGAAAAACATTGAAGAGAAACTCAGCCTTTTCAGCATTGACCACCTTTTCCTGAATCAAATCAATGAATGGAGAAAACAGCTTGGTACAGAAATATACAAGCACGAACCCAAGATTTCAGAGCAGTTGCTCAACGATTATGTTCAGAGTTACATTAACCGGATTATTTTTCTGCGTGTTTGTGAGGACAGAGATTTAGAAACTTATCAGTCCTTGCTTCAATTTGCGGATAAACAAGACTTCAAAGCCCTGTTAAAGAAATTTGATCAGGCAGACAAAAAATACAATTCTGGCTTATTTGACCAGTTTCTTTCCGAGAAAATCATTGGAAATATCAGTTCTGTATTCTGGTCAATCATCAGGCAACTCTATTATCCTGAAAGCCCTTACTCTTTTGCGGTATTTTCATCTGACGTATTGGGCAGTATCTACGAAATTTTCCTTTCGGAGAAACTTACAATACAAAATAGAAAGATTGAACTCGTCCGTAAACCTGAGAATGTTGATCGGGACATAATCACCACACCCAACTATATAATCAAATCTATTCTGAATCAAACGGTCATGCCATTTTGTGAAGGCAAGACGGATACAGAGATTCTTGCTTATAAAATGGCAGATATTGCTTGTGGTTCTGGTGCTTTCCTTCTGGAATTGTTCCAACTATTAAGCGACACTTTGGTCGATTACTATCTGGTGCATGACAACTCCAAACTTATTCAGACCAATATAAATACCTACAAACTACCATTTAGACTAAAAAGTGAGCTTTTGCTGAATTGTATTTTTGGAACAGACAAAGATTATAATGCCGTAGAAGCTGCGAAATTCGGACTGTTGCTAAAACTCCTTGAAGAAGAGGACAAGAACTCGGTTAATACAAAATATCCCCTTCTACCTGATTTGAGCAGCAATATCCATTTTGGAAACACACTGATTGCCCCTCAAGATGTTAAAGATAAAAAAGCCACATCCGAGATAAATCCATTTGATTTTGGCAATGAAAAATATGACATAATAGTTGGCAACCCTCCATACATGAAATCGGAAGACATGAAGCAGATAACACCACTTGAACTTCCGATATACAAGAAGAAATATATTTCTGCTCATAAGCAATTTGATAAGTATTTTATCTTTATCGAAAGGGCAATTGAATTGCTAAAAGACAAAGGATGGTTTGGTTACATTGTCCCAAGCAAATTTGCCAAAGTCGGTGCAGGTCTAAAGTTGAGAGAGTTTTTACAGGAGAAAGGCTATGTACACACCATTATTTCCTTTGGAGCCAATCAGGTATTCAACAGCAAAACGACGTACACTTGTTTGTTAATTCTCAGAAAGGAAAAACTTTCAACATTCCAATATACTGAAATAAGGAACCTATTGAAATGGAAAGTTAGCGGAAAAGATGATATAGAATACCAGACGATAAAAACCGATAGTCTGAATAAAGAAGTATGGGTACTTGTGCCACCGGAACTCAAACCTGCATTTGATAAAATCAATACCCAAAGTGTTTTATTGGAAGATATTGTAGGCCGTGAAGGAATATTTAATGGTATTCAGACAAGTGCCAATTCGATTTACATTTTCCAACCTACAAAAGAAGATAAAACCTATTACTACTTCGAGAAAAAAGGTGTGGAATGGAAAATTGAAAAAGCCATAACCAAACAGTATTTCCAAACTTCATCAGGAGAGGACAACTTAAACACATATCGTCCTTTTAAACCAAATGCAATGGTGATTTATCCGTACGAGCAAACCAAGTCAGGTATTGACCTGATTTCACTAAAGAACATTAAAAATAATTTCCCTGCTACCTACAAATACCTGCAACACCACAAGAGTATTCTTAATAACCCGAAAAGGGATATAAAACCTGAGCCTCAAACCAAAAATGAATGGCACAGGTATGGCAGACATCAAAGTTTGGATAAATGTGGATTACCGGAAAAAATCATTGTTGGGGTACTTTCTGTTGGTGATAAATATGCCATTGACTTCCACTGTACATTGATTTCATCAGGAGGAACAGCCGGATATTGTGTCGTTGCTTTACCACGGGATTCCCCTTATTCCATCTATTACATTCAGGCATTGCTTAATTCCAAGTATCTCGAATGGTATTCTGCCCTGTTAGGAGAAGTTTTCAGGGGCGGTTATATCGCTAGAGGAACAAAAGTTTTGAAGCGTTTGCCCATCCGAAGAATTGATTTCGGTAATAAAACTGATAAAGCTTTTCATGACAAAATCGTGAAAATTCAAAAAGACCTGATTTTGAAACAGGAGGAAATAGACCAAAATCAGAAAGACAAGCGAATGCTTACCAAACTCCAGAGACAATTTAATGCTTTGAAGGTTAAACTGAATGAACTTTTGAAAAATCTTTATGACTTAGAAAAAGACGATTCATTAATCCCTCTAATAAAAGAAATATATGAAGCTAATTAAACACGCATCAGCAGAAAAACTTAGAGGTGGATTTTATACACCCGAACCCATTGCCACTTTCATTTTGAAATGGGGTATCAATGGTTGTTCGTCCTATGATATTTTGGAACCAAGTTGTGGTGACGGTGTTTTTCTAGAACAGCTAAAGAAACAAAACCATAGATTCAATAAGGTAACAGCTATTGAGTTTGATAAGGCGGAGGCTGAAAAAGCAAACAGTATCAGTCTTAATGATAAGACTATCATCAATACAGACTTTCACATGTATTGCAATAAAACTACCGAACGCTTTGATTTTATAGTAGGAAATCCACCCTATATACGCTATCAATATTTTGATGAGGAACAACAAATAGAGGCAGCTAAAATATTCAAACGAGCTGGGCTGAGATACACCAAGCTTACTAATGCCTGGGTTTCATTTGTGGTTGGTTCAAGCCTTTTACTAAAGGAAAAAGGAAGAATTGGCTTTGTGATTCCGGCAGAAATATTACAGGTATCGTATGCACAGCAACTCCGTGAATTTTTAGCTCACTTTTATAACAAAATCAATATTGTTTCATTCAAGAAACTGGTATTCCCCGATATCCAGCAGGAAGTTATTTTGCTTCTCTGTGAGAAAAATGGAACGAATAACCACCTGATAGAACATTTAGAACTGACAGATGCATCCGAACTTGAAACATTGGATATAAACAAGCTAAAAAGTCCTCAAAAACAGATAAACTTCAAAAGCAATAAATGGACGTTTTACTTTCTAGAACAGGAAGAAATTGATTTTCTGGAAACAGTTGCTCAGAACAAACTCATTCCTAAAATTGCGGATTATGCCAAAGTTGAAGTAGGGATAACAACTGGGGCAAATGATTACTTTACCGTTTCACTTCCGGTGGTGGAAGGTTACAACCTCCAGGAATTTGCTAAACCTATGGTTGGACGGAGCGTACAGGTAAACAGCATTATTTTCAATGAAAAAGATTGGAGACAAAATCGGTTGAGAAATGCCAAAGCCCATCTACTCATCTTTCCACCAAAGAAAGAACTGAATGGACATAAAGGAGCCAACTCTTATATTTCAATGGGCGAATCCACCGGAGTAAACAAAGGGTACAAAACAGGCATCCGTGATGACTGGTTTGTAGTACCTTCTATCAAATTATCAGAAGCACTTTTCATCAGGAGAAACAACCTTTTTCCAAAACTGATTTTGAATGAGGTTGGTGCATACACCACAGACACCATGCACCGGGTTTTTGTAAAACCAAGCACCAACGTTAAAGCATTTGTTGCAAGCTTTTACAATTCACTTTCTCTGGCCTTCTCTGAAATCTCTGGTCGTTCTTATGGCGGTGGCGTTTTGGAATTGATGCCAAGCGAAACAGGAAATATCCTGCTCCCTTACAAAGAAGAAAACGATGCGTTGCTCGGCCAGATTGACCAAATGATGCGGGAAAAGGAACCCATTGACGAAATTTTGGAAATCACCAATGAACAAATCCTTGAAAAAGGGTACGGTTTTACGGGTAAAGAAATAAAACTTGCGGATAGGATTTGGAAAAAACTGTCGGCAAGGAGGTTGAATAGGGCGGTTAACGGGTCGCGGCGGTTAATGGAGATTAACGGGGTCGGGCCACAGCAAGTATTTGATATTGTAGTGAATAATTCAGAACTGGCCCCCTGAAATGGGTCTATAATGCGATTTTTGCCGGCAAAAAGGCTGTTATTCCTCTATGGTAAGGGAGAGACAATAGTGTCATTATTAACTATCGAAACGCTATTTTGTTTAAATAGAAAGATAGAAATAGTACGACTTTTTAAAGAGCACATTTTCCATGAGGATAAATATGGCAATACTAGACAGAGGGTAGAGCGAGAGTAGTATGGCAGGCAAAAATATACGCTATTATTCAAACCGGCAGGTTAAAAAGAGGGGGAAGCAAGATGGCAGGGATTGGAAGTGGAAATTTTTCCCTCCCAAATGGCCATTTCAAGAGTCCAAACAGCCAGACCCTTCCATTGATCAGGAAGAACCAACCGAATTTGAAGAAGAACTCCTTCGAGGGGCAAATGAAAGCCTGACCTATATCTCCCAGGAATGGTATAATATTGATAAAGAACTGCATGAGAATTGTAAAAATGCTGAGGATAAATATAGAATTGCAAAGGCGGCAGTTAAAAAAGAAAGTATTGAACACGAAGATGCCATTAAGAATTACGAAGCTGTTAAAGCACGTTTTTATAATTACCCAATGCCTCGTATATCAAACACATTATTCTGGATACTCTTTCTAATAATAACGGTTGCAGAGGTTGCCTCTAATGCATTGGTATTCAATGTCTTTGAGCAGAGTCAATCTCAAACCTTAATAACGGCAGTTGGCGTGATGGTGGGCATACCGTGGCTTTCAAATTTTATTGGCAAGAAATTACGTATGAAGAATAAAACAAAGACCACCATAGTTTTGATAACAGGCGCTGTCTTAGTGGTTCTTGCCGGTCTTATTGTAATTGCAGTATTGTGGGGACAGTTTTTTGAGGCTAATAACATAGTGGAAGCCCTGGACATAGGATGGGATATCGGCAGTATTCCATTTGCGTTTTTTATTGTTAATGTTCTTTTATCTGCTGTTATAGCGATTATTGCCTACAAAGCGGGGCACAGAGACCCGGTTAAGTATAAACAGATTAAGAGGGCATTTGAAGATGGAGCAAATAGGCTCAAAGCAGAGGCGGCAGACCTTGAAGAGGCTGCTGAGGGGTTAGCCAATGCGAGAATAGAGTTTGACAGTGCACACTCCGAAAGGGCAGATGAATTTGAAAAGATTAAATATGAAGCGAAGGAAGAAAGGGGTAAATGGATAGAATTGGTTCAACTATACAGGACGTCGAATATGCTTGCCCGCAGAAATAAGACCAGACCGAAATCATTTTTAGTTGATATTGAAGGGTTGATATCGATCCCCGAAATTTTGCAGAATCTCGACTGTAATTCCTGTTGTTACGAAGAAGAGAGAAGATAAAGTATCGGACTCAGCCTTAGTAATATTTTTAACTGGCTGCATTCAACATTCGTAATTATATTCGATATCCAGCTTCACGTTCTCCTCTAGAAAAGAGCGTCTGAATTCCTCAGAAGCAAGCTGTTTTTAAAAGTATTTCTCTGCAATGTTCATTTTCCACCTCTCCATAATTTTCTGACTAATGGGCCAAAAGAAGTGCGATAGCATTTAGATAGCAATCTTTTGTCCTGAGACCTTTGAAAAACGCTTCCCTCGTGTCATTCCGGCGCGTCACCCCGATGAAAATCGGGGCGGAGTCCAGAACCGCTTGAAAACACTGGATTCCGTGTCAAGCACGGAATGACAGAAAGGTGATTTAATTATAAATTCAAAGGTCTCGTCCTGTTGTTAGGCGACGTATCTCTTCAACTCAATTGAAAGGGGTTTCTGCTCCTTTAGTGCACTGACTTTCAATATGGAAAAACCGATAACGTTGCCTTTATCATCGACTTTTTCCATCACCGCGTCGTTATCAGTTTCTTTGAAATAACCCGCTTTTCGCTCAAACATGACTTCAAGATAATCCCCTTCTTTATCGTACCAAACTCTTATTCCTTCTCCCATAATATCTCACCTCTCTTTATCGAATCCGTGAAATATGCAGTAATAATAAATATATCTTCAATGCTTGATTTAATCACAACACACAGATATTTTTTAGTAACGGGTGTTTTGCTGTAATGTCGATAAAATAGTTCTGCTTCCGGGTCTGTTTTTGACCTGGCTATAATATCTGGATTTAGGAGTGTTCCTCTTATCTTTGCAATTTGGCTCGATATTTCTGGATGATCTGATTCAATATGTTCCTGCCGTTCATCCGTCAAACTTATTTGCCTTTTATATACATCTTCAAACCACTGCATTTTGATCCTTATAATATCATATTTCTCAACATGTCGCCTAACGTTTTCAGCATGTTCGATGTTGCATGTTGCGCCCGAAGTAAACAATGTCCTGAAGGGCAAGGGCTTCAGCCCAAAGCGTATATGCTGTGTTAGGCGATGCGTCAACATGACAATCTCCTATTGGCGATTGTCATCTTTATATGAACTAATGATTAATTCGATTGCTTTTTCTATCATGCTTTCATCTTTAACCACAAAAAGAGATGGATAGGTTTTCGCATAGCCAGATGTTGACGGAGTTGGTTGTAACCGTGGATCGTAAGAGGGCATCAATCTTAGGAATACTCTAATTTGGTTTGGTTGAGGGTTCAGTTGAGCAATATTCTTATTTTTCTCAGGACTGAAGAATGGAGCATAATGTTTGGTCTCCTTATATCCTAAAGACGGACACCTTTCCTCAAGCTTAGACCTAATTCTGTTTAACCATCGTATAGTTGTTGGTGAGGACGTAATTAATTTATCCATTTCTATCCCTACTATCTAACTTTTACCGTTTCACCTAACTGACTGGCGGATGAGCGAAGTGCCGCAGGCATTTGGGTTTCAGCCGTTCATTCGCTTGATAGTCGAAGCGGCGGTTTTGTTCATTAAGATTTCTCGTAGAGCCTGCCCTTAGCAGAAGACAAGATTCCTCACTTCGTTCGGAATGACAGATGAAGGGCTCGAAATGACAGGTAGCGAAGTGCCCGAAATGACAGTATTGCATATGCATTTATGAAACGGTGTACCGGCAGCGGACATCCGACACTATCCCTTTAAGAGTCCTTGTATAACCCGTGTTCTTTAATGTACTGAATTACCTTTTCAGGAAGAAGATAACGGACTGATCTGTTTTCTTTGATTCTATTTCTGACAACACTTGAAGAGATATCCAGATTGGTAATGTCCCGGAAGTATAGAGAGAAATTAGAGGTGTGAACAAACCTGTCTTCTTCAGATAAATATGAAAAGTTTCCTGCTACATCAGCAGGAAGAATGGTTTCCAGATTGGTTAAGCTGTATCCTGGTCGGGTAGTAACCACAAAATTGCAACGGGAGAAGAGGTTTGTATAATCCTTCCATGTAGATATTTCGGTAAAGGCATCTATTCCCATAATGAAAAACAATATCAAATCTGAGCCGTGTATTTTTCTTATGTAATCAATAGTCTCGATAGAATAGGATTTACCGTGTCTCTTTATCTCAATATCGGAGACAGAAAAGCCTTGATTTCCCTCAATGGCAAGGTTGACCATCTCCATGCGATGGATAGGGGATATTATATTCTTTCCTTGCTTATGTGGAGGGTTTGCTGAAGGTATGAAGATGACCTGTTGAAGGTTAAAAAGTTCGCGAACCTCTTCAGCAGACCGGAGATGTCCTAAATGTATCGGGTTAAATGTCCCCCCAAAAAGACCAACCCGCAAATAACCCTCCATGACGGCTTCGTAAAAAGTCCATCTGCGGCGTTGCTCTGCATCCCTCGTCGTTGCAGCGTAACTATAAGTAAGCTTCACTCCTCGTGATTTGCGCGCCTTGCATCTGAAGCTTTTTACTGTGCCGTCCGTTTTTGACTTTTTACGACTTGATCAACTGTCCATCGTTTGTTTAACTAAGACCTTATCTGTCCGTTACCATATACGATAAATTTACAGGTAGTAAGCTCTTCCAGCCCCATGGGACCGAAGGCATGGAGTTTGGTAGTGCTTATCCCAATCTCTGCCCCCAAGCCTAACTGGTTGCCGTCATTGAATCTGGTGGAGGCATTGACCAGCACCACCGATGAATTGACTTCCTTCAAAAACCTTTGAGAATTCTCATAGTTAGATGTAACAATAGCCTCTGTATGTAACGATCCATACCTGGCAATATGACTGATTGCCTCGTCCATGCCATCTACGACTTTGACAGAGAGGATTAGGTCCAGATACTCTTTATACCAATCTTCCTCATTTGCCTGTTTAACTGATGGAACGGTCTTCAGAACTCTGGGGCAACCCCGAATTTCTACGCCTTTGTCTTGCAACTTTTTGATTATGAAGGGAAGAAACTTAGAAGCGATATCCTTATGAACCAAAAGAGTCTCCAGGGCATTGCAAACTCCCGGACGCTGGACCTTTGCATTTATAACTATATCTTCAGCCATACTAAAGTCAGCGCTCTCATCTACAAAGATGTGACATACCCCCTTGTAATGTTTTATGACAGGTATCCTGGAGTTTTGCACAACAAACCTGATGAGTTCTTCTCCACCCCTGGGGATTATCACGTCAATATAGTCCTCTAATTTTAACATCTCATTTACGGCAGCCCTGTCTGTTATCGGGATAACCTGAATTGCCTCCTTTGGTATACCCTCTTTTTGTATTACGTCTTGTAATATTCTGGCAATAGCCAGGTTTGAATTTATAGCCTCTGACCCCCCCCGGAGGATTACAGCATTACCAGACTTCAGGCATAAACCGGCTGCATCAGCAGTAACATTGGGACGGGATTCATAGATTATGCCGATTACCCCAAGAGGAATTCGAACTTTACCCACCAGCAGGTTGTTAGGTCGCCTCCACATCCTGGTTACCTCTCCCACGGGATCAGGAAGCGCCGCAACGTCCCGGAGACCTTCTGCCATAGCTTGTACAGTAGAATCACTGAGGGTTAGTCGATCTATGAAGGCATCTGATATGCTCTTTTCCTTTGCATTCTCCAGGTCCTTCGCATTCTCCTGTTTTAAGAGCAGAGCATGGTTTAAGAGTTCATTACTCATCTTAATCAAGACGTCATTCTTTCTCTTGGAGGAAAGATTACTCAGCTCTTTAGATGCTGCCTTACTATCCTTGGCTATCTTCAAGACTTGATTTTCTATCGACATATTAGACTCCTATCATCTCTAAAACTACCAAATCATCCCTATGGACTATCTCGTCAAAGTATTTATAGCCCAGTTTACCTTCTATCTCGCCGGTCTTAAGCCCCTTTATCTTTGCTATTTCTGAAGAGCTATAATTTACTAAACCTCTTGCAAACTCGAATCTGTCAGGGCCTACTAAGTTAACTGAATCACCGATCCCAAACTTTCCCTTTATGCTTAGTATCCCTGAGGGAAGGAGACTTTTCCCTTTATTTACGATAGCCTTTTGGGCTCCGTCATCTACGAGAATCTCTCCCTTGGGTTTTAGGGTAAAGGCGATCCAGTGCTTACGGCTGGTCATTCTAGTCTCTTTTGGTAAAAATAGGGTGCCAACATCTTCCCCAATAATGATCCTGCCTATAATTCCATCCAGCTTACCATTGGCCACTATAGTAGGGACTCCAAAGACAGCGGCTTTTTTAGCAGCCTGCACTTTCGTAATCATTCCACCAATGCTGATTGGGCTGGTGGTGTCTCCTGCAATCTTTTCTATTTCGCGGTTGATCTCTTTTACAACGGAAATAAGTCGGGCATCCTCTTTCCGACAGGGGTCCTCATCATATAGTCCGTTAATGTCGGTGAGTATTATGAGTAATTCGGCTCCGACCAGGTTTGTAGTCAGGGCAGATAGATTATCATTATCTCCGAATTTTATTTCCTCTACAGCTACCGAATCATTTTCATTTATTACGGGGATAATGCCGTAACCTGACAGGGTTAAAAGGGTATTCCGAGCATTTAAGTATCTCTGACGGCTACTGAGATCGTCATGGGTAAGCAGCACCTGCGCTACCTTTTGATTGTATTCGGCAAAGGATCTTTCGTAATTCCACATAAGGGTAGATTGTCCTACGGCTGCAGCTGCCTGTTTCTGCGGAATGTTTTTTGGTTTTTCAGTAAGTCCCAATTTCTGCATGCCAGCGGCAATAGCCCCTGAAGAGACGATAATTGGATTATAGCCGTTCTTCTTTAAAATGGATATTTCTCTTGCCAGCCCCTTGAATACCTTTGAATCTAAGCCACCGTCACTAGAAGTTAAGACACCACTACCTATCTTTATTACTATCCTTTTTACATTTTTGAGGGTATTTCTTCTGAGATATTCTTGTGTCATAACTTTGCCATTCCAATTTTGACTCTATACAAGTCCTTCAATTTTGACTCTCCTCTTTTGCCAACGAAAGTCTTTTTGCAATATGATCGATTAACGGCTTAATTCCTTTTCCTGTTATTGCGGATATAGGGAAAATCTCTATGCCTAATCTCTTAAATCGCTCTTTAACCATGGGGAAGTTGTCTTTAGATTCGGAGATATCCATCTTATTTATTGCGATTATTTGGGGTTTGTTAGCCAGAGATGGACTGTATAGGGCTAACTCGTTATTAATGGTGTTGAAATCGTCTATTGAATCTCTGTGGTTGGCTTCTGAAATGTCGATCAGGTGAAGGAGAAGGCTGGTTTTCTCAATATGCCTGAGAAACCTTGTGCCAAGTCCTGCCCCAAGGTTTGCACCCTTTATCAATCCAGGTATATCTGCTATAACGAAACTCTTATAATCCCCGTAGGCTACTACACCAAGAGTTGGGATTAAGGTGGTAAATGGATAATCAGCAATTTTGGGTTTCGCTGCTGAAATCTTTGATATTAAGGTGGATTTACCAGTATTAGGAAGGCCAATTATACCAACATCTGCAAGCAGCTTAAGCTCGAGTTTTAACCACGTTTCTTTCCCTCTTTCTCCTTCTTCGGCATAGCGTGGAGTCCGATTGGTCGATGTAGCAAATCTTGCATTCCCTTTTCCTCCTCTTCCCCCTTTTGCTACTGTTACCCTCTCTCCTTCTGAGATAAGATCCTTTATCACTGTGTTGTCTTCATCTTTAACAAGGGTACCTACAGGAACAGTTATTATTAAATCAGGAGCATCTTTACCGTGCTGGTTTTTTCCCTTTCCGTGCACCCCTCGCTTTGCAAGGTAGTGTTGTTGGTATTGAAGGTCTAAGAGGGTTGAAAGTCGGGTGGAAGCTTCCAGTATTATATCTCCACCTTTGCCGCCATCCCCTCCGTCTGGTCCTCCCTTTGGGACAAACTTTTCACGCCTGAAACTTACACAACCCCTTCCTCCGTCACCGGATTTAACAAATATCTTTACTTCATCTATAAATTTCACAACTTTCGAGATACCCAATCAGTTTGCATAGATGCTGACTCTCTTCCTGTCTTTCCCCATTCTTTCGTATTTTACCACGCCGTCTATTTTAGCAAATAAGGTGTGATCCTTACCCAATCCAACATTAATGCCAGGGTGTATCTTGGTACCTCTCTGACGGACTAAAATACTGCCAGCACTTACCTTTTGACCACCGAATATTTTGACCCCCAGCCTTTGGCCAACACTATCCCTTCCGTTGCCGGAGCTCCCACCTGCTTTTTTATGTGCCATGATGTGTCCTCCATAACCATTTGCTGTCTACCGTTATCCGTTCACCGTTGTCCGACATTTACATCCTTATCTCTCTTATCTTTAAGTTAGTATAGATTTGACGATGTCCCTGTTTTTTACGGTATCCCTTCCTTCTTTTAGACTTAAAGACTATTATTTTTTTTGCTTTTCCATGTTTGACTATCTCTCCTACAACACAGGCATTGGTCAGAACAGGGGTTCCTATATCTATCTTATCGCCATTGGCTACCATTAGGACTTCTTTCAATTCTACCACATCCCCTGCTTCTCCACCCAGCTTCTCAACTCTTAAAAGGTCTCCTTCAGAAACCTTGTACTGTTTCCCTCCAGTTTTCACGACTGCATACATCCTGTTGTACCTCCCATTGCCCCTTTAAATATTTCAGATTTCTATTTCAAAAAGCTTTGTTGAATAATTTCCAAAGCTTAAGATGAGAGAAATAAATAAAATAAAGTATTTTTCATAACCTGTCAAGAATTAAATGCCTGCCTGTCAACTTCAAATTGTTCCTGATGAAAATCATCTCTCACAGTTACAACAATCCTTTTTCTATATTTTCTTTCTAATTCGTCAATTTCAGCTCTTTCTTCCTCCAATAGTAAGTTTGCAACTTCGGGGTTTACAAAGACACATACAGTGTTTCCCTGGGTCTCTCTTATTTCTCTTTTGATTTCCCGAAGAACCTCATTCAGCACAGTTGTTTTGGATTTTATAAACCCCTTGCCCTCACAATAGTAACAGGGTTCGCATAGAACCCCACTGAGATTGTCCCTGGTTCTTTTCCGGGTCATTTCTATCAGTCCCAGTTCAGAGATTTTAAGGATGTTGGTTTTTGCCCTGTCCTTTTTAAGGGCTTCCTTTAAGGATTGAAATACCTTTTCCTTACTGCTCTCCTTCTTCATATCTATAAAATCAATGATAATTATTCCACCGATATTTCTAAGCCTCAGCTGGTATGCAATCTCCTTAACTGCCTCTAGATTTGTTTTTAGTATGGTATCTTCAGGATTTCTGCTGCCCACGTATTTTCCTGTGTTAACATCTATAGCAACCAGAGCTTCGGTTTCTTCAATCACTATATAGCCTCCAGACTTTAACCATACCTTGTTCCCTAATGCCCTCCCGATTTCAACCTCTATTCCATATGCATCAAAGATAGGTTCATCGTTTTCGTAGAGTTCTACGGAGTGCTTCAACTGGGGCATAAAGGTTTCAACAAATTCCAGTATCTTCTGGTATTCCCCGGGAGAATCTACAACCAGCCTATCCACATCCTCGGTAAACAGGTCGCGTATTGTTCTCATAATCATGTCTAAATCCTGGTGAATAAGACTGTAGGCAGGGGCATTGTTTTTTTTATCCAGAATATTGTGCCAGAGCTTAAGCAGAAAATCCATGTCTGTAACTAAATCCTTTTCATTTTTCCCCTCACTCGCAGTTCGGACAATGGAGCCAAACCCCGCTGGTTTGTTTTTTTGTACAATTTCCCTAAGTCGGGCTCTCTCTTTTTCATTTTCAATTCGACGAGATACCCCCACGTGGTCAACAGTGGGCATAAGTACTAAATAACGGCCTGGGAGGGATATATGAGATGAAACTCGAGCCCCTTTAGAACCGATGGGCTCCTTAGTAACCTGTACCAGTATTTCCTGTCCCTCATATAGCATATCTTCAATTTGAAGAGGTCGGTTAATAGCCGCCCAAAGACCATTTTCTAAATCAATTCCTGTTTCACCATTTGGAATGTGGAGCATTTCTTCAAATTCTTCCAGATCAGAACAGACATCCGAAACGTAAAGGAAAGCGGCTTTGTCTAAGCCTATATCTATAAATGCTGCCTGCATCCCTGGTAGTACCCTGACTACCTTTCCTTTATATATGTTTCCAGTAGTTCCCATTTCTGTACGATGCTCGATGTATAGTTCAGCCAAGACCCCGTTTTCTAAAAGGGCAACCCTGGTTTCTTGCAAATTGGCGTTTATGATTAATTCTACTGACATTTCAAGTTATTTTCCTAATTCTGCTTCTGCTCTCAAGATTTTTAAGAGCTTTACCTGGTTATCCTCCAGGTTTAAAATATGTTCTACCAGCTTAAAAGGCTTTACATCCATTGCCATTCCAGGTCTGATAATGATCTCAAATGAAAGGTTATCTCTCAATTTGACATCTTCAACCATGAATCGAAGATCAACCTTTCGCATCCCCCCCTTCTTTTTATGTAACACGAAGAGACTGTCTTTGCTTAAAAAAGAGGCGACAGCCTCCTTCAGGTTATTGTCAAAAGGTGGAATGGTCCTTATTTGTTCGTTTGTAAAAACTAAGTATTTTATTTTTCTAATACTATCAGATATCGGATTCGATTTCAATATAATTTCCCAACAATTCAAAACCCTCAATCCTGAAGGAAGTTCTTTATTCAGTTTGTCCTTAAACTCGTCAGACGTTATATATCCTTCGATCTCTATATCAACATACTCTGATAAGCTCTCAATACAAACTGGCAAGGCTCCTCCAAAGATTATCCTGGGCAGTGGATGGAAACCTTTTGAATATCTTACTGGGATTTTTGCCCTTCTTAAAGCTCTTGAGAAAACGCTTATCAGTTCCAGGTGGCTCAAAAATCTCGCATCGTCCAATTTAGAAAACTGTAATCTGTATTTTCGGTAGAACCTCACTGCCTGTTGCCGGTTCAGGTATTCTAAAGGCTTTCTCTGGGGCACGGCGCTAGATGTTATCAGTTTGATGTCTTTATTGTCGCAAACTCCGCAATTAGTACAACCTCCGATTCGGCAATCAGGAGTTAATAATGAATTTAGCCCCCTCTTCCTTTCCTCTGCAAGGAACTCTTTATTAACCAGGCAGTCCAGATGGTACCAGGGAAGAACTTCATCATAGTTAAGCTTTCGTCTGTTATAGAAATCCATTTCCAATCGGGCGTCCCTGAATGCCTTCTCCCACAGATCATATCTGAAGTGTTCACTCCAGCCATCGAGACGACAACCATACCTTTGAGCATTTATTAAAACACTGCTTAGCCTCCTGTCCCCTCTGGAAAACGTGCCCTCCAGGATACTCAGTTTGGGATCCTGCCATTTAAGGCTTAGTCCCTTCCCGCTCAGTTTGCTTTTTAGAAATCTGTGTTTTTCTAACATCTCTTTAAGACTAATCTGGGACTCCCACTGGAATGGTGTTTGGGGTTTAGGCACGAAGGTAGAGACGCTAACATTTATATTCGTTTGAGAGTTTAGACCTTTCCCACATGAAAGTATTTTTCTGGAGAGCTCAACTATTCCCTCAACATCTTCTTCTTTCTCGGTAGGTAGCCCGATCATAAAATAGAGTTTGATAGATTTCCAGCCGGAGGCAAACACGTTTTTGGTTGTAGCCAAAATCTCTTCCTCTGTAATCCCTTTATTAATGGTATCCCTTAATTTCTGTGTACCAGCTTCAGGGGCGATAGTAATTCCAGTCTTTCGTACCTTCTTTATCTCCTTGATTAGCTCGGGGGTAAGGGTTTCAGGCCTCAAAGAGGGAAGAGATACGGCTATGTTTTCCTCTGAATATCTGCACATTAAATCTGCCATGAGATCAGAGATGCAGGAATAATCGCCGGTATTTAGGGAAAGCAAGGAGATCTCTTCCTGTCCGGTTTCATCTATCGCTTTTTTTACTATATTCTTGATCGTCTCTTCTGACCTTTCTCGAACAGGACGATACGTCATCCCTGCCTGACAGAAACGACAGCCCCTGGTACAACCCCTGGCAATCTCCAGACTCACTCGATCGTGAATAATCTTCATGAAAGGGACGATTAATTTAGTCGGGTAGTCTACACTGTTGAGATCAGAAACCACTCTCTTTTTAATGGTCGAATAATTTTCTCTGAGAGGTACAATCTTCTCAATTGTTCCGTTGCTGTGATACGTTATATCGAAGAATGAAGGGATATAAACCCCTTGAATCTTTGATAGATTTCTATACAGGGCTTCTTTTTCTCCGCCGTTCTTTTTCCAATCTTTAAAGCAATTACAGAGTTCCAGAATGACCTCTTCCCCATCACCAAGAACTATAGCATCGAAAAAATCGGCTACTGGTTCGGGATTGAAGGCACAGGAGCCTCCGGCTATAATCAGTGGCCAGCTTTTATCCCTATCCTTTGCCAGGAAAGGTATCCCGGAAAGGTCCAGCATGTTCAGGATATTGGTGTATGATAGTTCGTATGGAAGGGTAAATCCGACTATGTTAAAGTCTTTTAATGGGAGAGAAGATTCAAGAGAGGAGAGAAGAATCCCCTTTGTCCTTAAAAGCTCTTCCATGTCTACCCATGGAGCGTAAACCCTCTCAGCAGCAATATCCTCTCTTTTATTAAGAATGTCATAGAGAATCTGAAACCCTACGTACGACATGCCGATCTCGTAAACGTCCGGGAATGCCAGGGCGAAAGTCAGGTCTACGCCTCTTAAGTCCTTATGAACGGAGTTGACCTCGTTTCCCAGATAACGGGTTAATTTGGTGACCAGCGGAAGGAGTTCTTTTACCATTGGGTTTCCTTTTCTGCACAAGAATTATTAGTAATCTGAGTGTTACTTGTTTTTCAGATTAAGCCACATTTATCTTTCTTTGTCAAGGTGATGCAGCCTCATACCGGCAAGATTTTAACTTCAACTTGCAAATTATAGCGTTTATGTGGTAAATTACAGGAAAGTATGGAATAATTTGTCTTCGCCTAGCTCCTTTCGGGGTACGACTTAAATGCCGCATTGGGCATGGAGGAATAGATATGGAAATAGAAACAAGAAGTCGAGCTATAGACAAAGTCTACAAGAGACGCGACCGAATAGAAATGCCAGATTTCCAGCGTGAGGAAGTGTGGTCTGATGACAAGAAGCGCCTTCTCATTGACAGTATTCTCAAAGGCTGGCACCTTCCCAAGTTCTACTTTCGCAAAGTTGACGATAACACATTCGAATGTGTCGACGGGCAGCAACGTTTGAGCGCTATTTTTTCGTTTTTTTCTGATGATTTAACCTTGTCAGAAGACACTTCTAAGAGGGTCGGAGCATCCAAGTATAGTCAGCTTAACGATGATATTTCTGATAAATTTGACGATTTCCAAATCGAAATAGAGGAGATTGAAGATGCATCCGACGAAGAACTTGAGGAGCTTTTCAAACGTCTACAGCTTGGGACACCTTTAAATACAGCGGAGAAGATCAATGCAATTCGGGGAGACCTGAGAGACTTCTGTCACGAGGTTGCAGACAAGCCATTTTTTGCAAATCGAATTGGTATAAAAGATACGCGGTATACTCATTTCGAAACGGTTGTAAAATGGGTATTCTTGGAGGCACGAGGTATCCAACCTCAGATGCGCTATCCACAACTCGAATCACTCCTTAAAGATAACAGGTCTTTTAGTCGATCATCTGATACTGCGAAAAGGATTGAAGGAGCAGTAGATTTTTTAAGCAAAGCTTTTCCTGATGATTGCAAGATCGTCAGAAATCGTGCGAATGCGTTGTCCATCTGCATGCTGGCTGCGCGAGTGCAGGCACAAAAACTTACGTCTGATACAGCGGCATCGCAGTTTCGAAATTTCGTCCAGACATTTTTCCGTCTACTTAGTGCTGAGGTGCAAAAGGGCGTCAAGGCTGTTGACAAAGAACTGCTACGATATCAGCAAGCGATTACCTCCGGGTCAACAGGTGGTGACTCAATCCGTGCTCGGATTGAGATATTGACTAAGCGTCTTGCAACACACTCAACAACATTTTCCACTCTTTTATCGGCTTATGCTAAAGCAGGAGACGCTGCATCACTTGCAGTTGGAGAATTGCAGGAAGCATCTCGCACACTTGTCTACGAAGTCAACAGAAGTTACTCTGCAACCAAGGGCGAAGATCTTTTCAAGATGACTACGAAATCAACCAATGCTATCCATACTCTTGGCGTCTCGTGCCGCGATATTACTGGATATGCTGAGTTCGTCGATGCTTTATATTTCCTTGTATATGAAGGTTCTGGAAACTGCAAACGGCTTCCATCACCACCTCCGGATTTTGCTATGGACGTCAATTTCCTCCGGATGGATGTCAGACATGATCTAGACCATGGGTCAGAAAAGGACGTAGCCAAGAAAGTCACACGTAACGCAGCAGTTTTTCAGAAGTACTCAGGAAAGAAGACCCCAGAAGAGTGCGGCCCTGATGAATTTATGACCATACAATTGAGAATCCTTCAGGCTCTAGCACTGTTCCTAAGCAGCTTGAAAAAATAGAATTCCCAACAAGGCTAATTCAGCCGACACAAAAAAACCGTGCGTCTAATTAGCGACATTAGGCTTCTCATAAAGGAATAAAAACCGTAGCCATGAATTTTGATCCACAGCCACCTCAAAATATTGAGGCACTTTCTAAGTGGTTTGCTGAAGGTGTCCGTGCCGAACTTCAGGCTCTTGAGAGGAATGGTGGGACTCAAGTCTATGAAGTTCATTCAGGTAAGTTAATTGAGTCGAAGGGACAAAATCAAGGAATCTTTTCCTTTCTTATTGCTGACGGAACAAGAATACCTGAAGATGCAAGTGGACGGTTAAAGAGCAATGATAATGAATTTACTGCATCAGTAATAAGACAACAAGGAACTATTATCCACTTATTAATTGAAGGCAAGACATTACCTACCAGTATTCATTGGGCAAGACTTTTGATCGACGACACAGCTCTGCTTAAAAGGCTTGCTGAAGTTCTCGAAGAATGTTCAGAACACTCAACAAGTATTTCCCCATTGGCAATTTCTGTATTCCATCCATTTGGGACCACGGTCCAATCGAAAAGTCTTCCAGATACCCCCGCATTGGTTCAAATATCAGGGCTACTTCGAGATGTTCTGGAACGCGCCTCTGCCTCTTCAGTTACTTATATTTGGGGTCCTCCAGGTACTGGCAAAACGCATGCCATTGCCTATCTCATTACCGCCCTCCTTGAAGCAGGCGAGAGAGTGTTGATTACAAGCCATACTCATTCAGCAGTGGATCAGGCACTTTACGAAGCAGTAAAACAGGAGGAAGATAAATGTGGTCCATTGGCAAATCATTCTTTAGTCGGCAGTGGAAAAGTTCTAAGAATTGGTGTTACATCTCATCGAAAGATTCCAGATTCCGTTCGCTTTGATAAAGTTCTGGAGGCAAAGGGACAAGAAATTCAAGATATGATTCTCGAAATAGAGGCGCTAATTAAGCCTCTAATGAAAATAATGGAATGGGGTAAAGCAGCTCTTTTAGAATGGAATCGACTTGCAGAATTTAGAAATCAGCTGGACATAGTCAATAACTCTATTGAAAAAGCCACCACAAATCAATCAAATGCAGAGGAAACGATCAGAAGAACCAAAGACTTAATCAGGCAGCGCCTGGGTGAATTGGAAAAAGCCCAGCGTGCTTGGTTTAGACGGTACGCAAAAACAAGACGGGCAAAGCAGGCTGTAGGAGAGTCAGAAGTGAAACTGCGGCAAACAGAGAATTCTTTGACTTCGGCCATTCAGGAAAATAAAAAATTTTGGGAAATGCAGCACAATTTACAGCAAGCTCTTAAAAATCAACAAGAGGTATGTGCAAAACTTCCTAAACGGGAATTAGTTGAGAATGAACTTGCTGAAAAAGGTGCAACCCTAAAGCCACATGAAGAAAAATTAGATGGTCTTCACGAAGAGCTTTCAAAATTGGGGCAAATTGTAATCAACGAAGCCCAGGCTATATTTTGCACGCTGACCAAGAATTATACTGGAAAGGAGATCGAGGATCAAAAGTTTGATGCTGTTATAATTGACGAAATTTCAATGGCACTCCCACCTTTAATTTTCTTTGCAGCAGGACGGGCGAAATCACGTGTTGTCCTCGTGGGGGATTGGCTTCAACTTCCGCCAATTGTTCGGAGTGACACAGAAATAACGAATGCAATTCTGAGAAAGGATACATTTCATCTTGCGGGAATAGCAGTAGGGATAAAACCTGCCGAGCCTTGCCCAGTATTGATGAAACTTGAGACACAGCGCCGGATGCTTCCTGCTATCGCTGATGTGGCAAGACACCTTGTCTATAAGCAAGCCGGTGGTCTATATGACCATGAAGATGTCCGGAAACGAAAAGTTGAAGAAGATGCCCCATGGCTAGATTTTTTACCGAAAAACCCACTAATAATCGTAGATACAGCAGATTTATATTGCTGGAGCGGGAAACAGCCCGGCTCACTCAGCCGTTTCAATATGTATTCAGCAACTTTAGCTGTTGATATAGCAGCAATGGCTGCCAAGGAAATCCAGAAGCCCCATTCGGAGGAGCCACAACCTATTGGTATAATCACTCCTTTTGCAGCACAACGAAGGCTTTTATCAAAATTAATTTCTGATATGGAACTTGATCAATGGGTTGCGGCTGGCACAGTCCATACTTTTCAAGGAAATCAAGCTGACCTTATTATTTTTGACTCTGTTCTTGACGAACCGTATTACACTGCCCGACTCTGCAACCCAAAAGCTTATGAAGATGTTCTTAGGGATCTGAATGTTGCTGTAACCCGTGCAAAGAACAAATTCGTTTTTATCGGTTCGTCAGAGTGGTTGAACAAACATGCAAAACCAGCAAGCGCCCTTGGTCTCTTATGGAGCTTCTTAAAAGGCCCAGCCGACCTTTTATCTGCGCTTGACTTGATTGGTAATGATTTTCGACAGCGTGTGGCATCTCGTTCCTCCGAAACGACTGCATGGGGTGTTCCGAAAGGTGAAAGAGGCTACACTATCCAAATCCTCGATGACGAATCGTTCTTTGAACACTTTGCTGAGGACATTAATGCCTCCGAAATTTCTATATTTGCATTGGCGCCTTATTTTGGAGAATACAGATGGCCGAAAATCCAGCCTCTATTTAGTGCCGCTTTGTCACGGGATATTGAAATTACCGTAGTTACGCCCCCTTTAGCAGAAGCCCAAAACAAAAGTTATGTTGATAACGTCATTATGAATTTACGCTCTCTTGGAGCCGTCGTTGTCTCCTCAAGTGGGTTGCACGGGAAAGACGTAATAATTGACGAAAGGATTGTATATACAGGCAGCATCAATTGGTCAAGCCATCGTGGTCGGGCGGAAGTTATTCATAGGATAGACGCCCCTAGATACGCAAAGCAATGTTTGGAATTCCTTCATGCAAGACATATCCGGCAAGCCGCAACGGATGAAGACGGTACTCCCCGTGTATGCCCTTATTGTGGTTTTCCAATTCAAATTGTAAACCAACGCCGACAGCATTTTCGTTGGGATTTTCAGGCAATGAAAGTCGGATGTACAAACTCGAAATGCGACGGATACTTGAGGGACATTGATGAGAGACCGCCTTTTAAAAAAGTACCAATATGCCAAGTAGATGGTCGGACTAAATATCGACGAGTCAGCCGGGGAAGAGGCGAAATTTGGCAATGTCCAAAACACGTCAAAGAATGTCCCATTGAAAAAGTGGTCCCCGGCGATCCCGGTTAGAAGATTTTTTCTTAAATCTTCGCAGTGGTATGTATAGTCACCTTCGGGGTGTTGAACTTTATGCCGCATTGAACCTGTAGAAAAACCCTGGATTTCTCCAATAATTACTTTATGAAACGGCCGATTTATGATACTATAACTGCAATAGAATGAAATCAAATCGTTTAATCTTTACACAGAGAGATAGTACGGAGATTACCTCAATGAAAGGGGAGAACCTGTGATGACAACAAGCAACACAACGATAAAATTAATAAAAGAAAAATATCCCTACCTCTCGGCTGAATTTGGCGTTGAAAAAATAGGTATCTTTGGCTCCGTTGCAAAAGGGATTGAAACAGAGGACTGTGATATAGACATAGTCGTTGAGCTCAAAAGGCCAATTGGTCTGAAATTTATCGAGCTTGTCGAATATCTAGAAAATCTTTTTAATAAGAAAGTTGATGTTTTAACACGAGACGGCATTGAAAATATAAGAATTAGAGAAATCGCTGATGATATAAAAAGGAATGTAATCTATGTCTAAACGAAAAGACATTGATTTGATTCAAGATATTAATGAAAGCATCGAAAGGATCATCTCCTACACGCGCAACATCGAATACAATAATTTTGTACAGGATTATAAAACACAAGATGCTGTTATTAGGAATATTGAAATTATGGGAGAGGCTGTAAAGTCACTGTCTGAAAAGATAAGAATAGATAATACTGATATCCCATGGAAGAGTATTGCTGGAGCAAGAAATAGATTGATACACGATTATTTTGGGGTAAACATAGATATTGTATGGAATATAGCAAAAGAAGAAATTCCAAGCCTTCTCTTGAAGGTCAAGATCATTCTTCAAAACATGAAAGAAGAAAAAGCCTAACAATGTGCTACCGGATGTCAATTCCCCTGCGCTTCACACTGGCAGGCGAATTCCGCATTGAGCCTATATGAAAACCCCGCATTTCTCCAATAATTACTTTATCAGACGGCCTATTTATGGTATTATCACTGCAATAAAATGAAGTCAAATCGTTTAACCTTTACACAGGGAGGTTGCAGGGGCCTGGCACCTTTGAGTATTCCCTGAATCAAGTTAACGGCATGAAAAAGTCTAAGCTGATCAGAAAACTAACTCCCTGCCAAAGGGCTTTTTCTACAGGCTCGGTAGGCTGAAATATTTAAATAGATACAAATCTTAAAGGCAATATTAATAGACATTGATATGGGCTTCGGCGAGTATAGCTTTACCGACTACTTCGAAAAAGAGGTTCTGCGAAAACGGCCTTATCTGAAAAAGGAATGGTGTATCAAGATTATAGAAAATCCTCTTAAAGTTGAGCGTCAAGAACATAACCGTTTTCGATTTTGGGGAAAAATTGAAGAATTGAGTGGCCTAATTTTGAGAGTGATAACGCTAGATGATAAAAAAACCATACATAATGCCTTCCCTGATAGGAGGTTCAAACTATGAAATTGAATTATTATCCAGAAACTGATTCTCTTTATATTGATTTATCATCGAAACCAAGCATGAAAAGCGTAGAAATTTCAGAAGGTATTGTTCTAGATTATGATAAAGATGGACATATTACCGGAATCGATATTGATAATGCTAGCCATAAAATTGACCTCAATGAAATTATTCTGAACAAAGTTCCATCACAATTACAGTCAATCACTGCATAATCCAAAATATGTCGAACATCGCAATTCACTAGACCAGCTACAGCCTGCGGCTCACGCTGTCAGGTAATTGCGGGCATTGAACCTCTAGAAAAACCCTGGATTTCTCCAATAATTACTTTATGATACGGCCGATTTATGGTACTATCAATACAATAAAATGAAGTAATGGGGAGAGCATTTTTTAAATTGAAAGATAGAGACAATAACAGCAGACTTGTTTATTCAACAGAGTTAGGCAGGATGTGCCCTTCCTGTGGAGAGAAATCTGATAAATGCCAATGCAAAAAGAAAAAAAATAATCATGGCAATGGAGACGGGAAAGTTCGGGTCGAGAGATCTACCAAGGGAAGAAAAGGAAAAGGCGTTTCCTTAATTAGTGGAATCCCTCTTGAAGGAGAACAGTTAAAAGAGCTTGCAAAAAAACTTAAACAAATATGCGGAACCGGTGGAACAATTAAGGACAGTATAATCGAAATTCAGGGTGATCACAGAGATATTCTGATTGAAGAGCTGAATATGTTGGGCTATAAAGCTAAAAAGGCCGGAGGATAGATAGGCCCTATGGAAGAGATTAATATCCTTGAATTTCAAAAAGGCTGGCTTGCAGTGGACAAACCCTGCGGATTGAGTGTCCATAATAATCCCGGAAATGACCTTGTTAATCTGTTGTCTGACAGGATTCGTTCAGATACTTTGCTGAAAAAGCATCTTGGGATAAATGCCTCCTTCCGGATTCATCCGGTTCACAGGCTGGACAAAGAGACTAGCGGTGTGATATTGCTTGCTACGGACATCAACGTCTTGCGCAACCTGTCTGAATTGTTTGTCAAGGGCAGGGTTAAAAAAAGATACCTTGCACTTGTGCATGGTGTTTTTGATAGTGAGACAGGAAGTCATCAATATCATATGTGGGATTATCCCTTGTCAAAGACAGCAGGTGGCAGAGAAGATCCTGTTGGTAAAGGCAGGCGTGTAAACTGTATGACCTGGTACAGGGTGCTACAGCAAAGCAGCCGTTATTCTTTGCTGGAAATTGAACTGATGACCGGCCGGAAACACCAGATTCGACGTCATGCAAAACTTTACGGCCATCCTGTTACAGGAGACACGCGGTACGGATCGAAAAAATCTATCCGCTATTTAAGAGATACTCTCTCCTACCATCGGCTTGGACTTCATTGCAAATGTCTTGAATTTGTTCCGCCGGGTCAAAAAGAAGAAATTTGCATCACATCCGAGAATCCTTTAACCGATATGGATAAGCTTCTTTCGGGTGATGGATTGCAGGTGTAATGTGCTAAGGTTGTTGGAACATCGGCTCTGTAAAAAAGAAAAAGGGTTAATCAATAGCCATGGGGCATAAAAGATGTTTACTGTTCATGCCTTTGGCGACAGAAGGGAGCTCCTAATGACCTCAGTGGTTCGTAAGGCATGTATCATCCTGAGCATGATCGCAATCGTGCTTTCGCTCTCTGTCTGTGTCACACCGAAAAAGAGGGAAGCTTTCCACGTGAAGTATACTATTGCAGCCCAATCGGTCATTGTTTCCTCCGCAGTCACGCGTTACGATTTCGACGCAAAAGCGAGACATGCCTTTCTATACTGGTTCAAGCGTGGCTTTGAGACCGTCTTGGCCGGGAAACCCCAGATGATGATTACTTGGGAGGAGACAACAGAAGGCGAAGCAGGTCGGAAAGGTTATGATTTAGGAATGAGTGAGGGAGAAAAGTACATGCAGAGCCCAAAGGCGACCAACCAGCCGGTACAGACAACCCCGATTCCGCCGGGATAAATTCGGAATGCCGATGGGGCTCTCACGTCCCCCGCGGGCGTCTGAACTCTGCCGTTGAGCCTGTAGGAAAACCTTACCAGGGGAAATAACT
The DNA here is from genome assembly GCA_040757775.1 of Thermodesulfobacteriota bacterium. Taxonomy (NCBI): domain Bacteria; kingdom Pseudomonadati; phylum Thermodesulfobacteriota; species Thermodesulfobacteriota bacterium. The sequence goes on along the minus strand of JBFLWQ010000019.1, from coordinate 31,263 downwards.
TGATTAGAATAATCTCTGCCAGAGATATGATAAAAGTAGTGAGTAAACTGACGTAAAATCTAAAAAGGAGGGTAATATGGGCAATCCACTCTGGAAGCCATCTGAAGAGAGGAAGAGGAATGCCAATATAACAAGGTTTATAGATACTCTTAATAAACGTTATGGGAAAAGCTTTCGCTCTTATGAAGAACTTTATAACTGGTCGATAAACAATATATCCGATTTTTGGGGCTCTGTTTGGGATTTCTGTGAAATTAAAGCTTCCAGGGATTATGACGTTGTTATTGATGACCCTGGTAAAATGCCTGGGGCAAAGTGGTTTACCGGTGCAAGGCTTAATTTTGCTGAAAATCTCCTCAGATATAGGGATGAACATACAGCTTTCGTATTTAGGGGAGAAACTCAAAAATCGACCAGAATGAGTTACTCTGAGCTTTATGATACTGTGGCGCGCTTAGCAAAATCACTTCGAGAGATCGGAGTTACTCCCGGGGATCGGATAGTTGCATATATGCCCAACATGATAGAGACTGTTGTTGCCATGCTTGCTGTTACCAGTATCGGTGCTGAATGGGCTTCATGTGCCACTGATATAGGTCCGGGAGCAGCTTTAGACCGCTTTGGTCAGATAGGGCCAAAGGTTCTATTTACTGTTGACGGATACTTTTATAAAGGGAAGGCATTTAGTTCTCTTCCCAATGCAGCTGAGATTGCAAAAGGAATACCTTCAATTGAAAAGGTTATAGTAACTCGTTATACCGAAAAGGAAACTGATATCAGCCATATTCCTAACTCTGTATATTATAATGATTTTCTGTCCAAAGAAAGAGGGCTTGAAATTAAGTTCGAACAGTTACCCTTTGATCATCCTGTATTTATCATGTTTTCCTCTGGAACGACCGGTAAGCCAAAGTGTATGGTTCAGGGACCGGGTGTTCTTATCAATCATTTAAAAGAACTAATTATCCATACTGATTTAAAACGGGAAGATACTATCTTTTATATAACAACCTGCAGCTGGATGATGTGGAACTGGCTGATGAGCTCTCTGGCGGTAGGAGCTACTATTGTTCTATACGATGGTAATGCGCTTTATCCTGACGCAGGGGCTATGTGGAAGTTAGCCCAGGATGAAAAAGTGACTATTTTTGGTTGCAGTGCGAGTTATCTTAATACTCTCAAAAGCCAGGGGGTTAAGCCGGGGAAGGCATATAACCTCTCTTCCCTAAAACAAATATCCCAGACCGGCTCACCTCTTTCAGCCGAAGGATTTGAATATGTTTACCAGGAAATTAAGGAAGATTTGCATTTTAATTCTATTGCAGGTGGTACAGATATCAATGGTTGTTTCGCTATTGGAAGCCCTATACAGCCGGTATATGCCGGTGAATTACAGGGTCCGGGTTTAGGAATGAAAGTAAAGGCATATGATGAAACAGGCAACCCAATAGTTGACCGTCAGGGAGAACTTGTTTGTGAAGCTGCCTCTCCCTCGATGCCACTTTACTTCTGGGATGATCCGGACGGCAAAAGATATAGAGATGCCTATTTTGATTTTTACTCCAATCTAAATGTATGGCGACATGGTGATTACATTGTGTTTAACGGCAATACAGGTGGGATTACCTTCTTTGGGCGGTCTGACTCTGTATTAAAGCCTTCCGGAGTTCGAATAGGTACATCTGAGATATATAATCAGGTTGAAAAATTGGAGGAAGTTGCTGATAGCCTGGCAATAGGTCAGAGCTGGAAGGGAGATCAGCGTATCATTCTTTTCGTTAAACTTGCTGAAGGATATCAGTTAACAGACGATTTGAAAAACAAGATTAAAAAAACCTTGCGGGAAAACGCCTCACCCAGACATGTCCCGGCTAAGATAATAAAAGTGCCGGATATCCCCTATACCCTCAATATGAAGAAGGTTGAAAGTTCGGTTACGAATATAATAGATGGTAGACCTGTCCTGAACAGGGATGCCCTGGTCAATCCGGAATCTTTGGATTACTATGATAATCTTGAAGAACTTCACGCGGACTAAGGGTGTTATGATTTCTTCTTATTCTACGCTTGATTTGTCTGATGCCATCACTGCAAAACCATGTGTTAATTTTCTGAGTCTTTCAGACCAGCAAAAAGAACAGTCATATAAACCTCAAGGATAATACAACAAGAAAGGAGTTTAATTATTATCCATACAGCTCTCTGTGATCTTCTCAATTTTAATGAATTAATTCCCTTCCATTTAGCCCAAGCCTCCTAATGGGAAAACGCTATCCACCCCTTGATCGGGACCAGGTAGAAACTGTCTTGAAAAACCTGAAATTCTCTCTAAAAAGACAGAAAGGCACGAGTCATGCTCAATGGGAAGGATACGTCAAGCTCTATTCCTATTTCTAGAAAATTCTAAACAATCTCAGTAAATCCTTGCTAGCCGGTACTCACCGGCTTTTTTATTGCCCATCTAATCTCCGCAACCAACTTCAAACCAGCTATAGTTTTTGTAAAATTTGCCCCCCGTGTTGCCTAATGGAAAGAGTTTAAAAAGACGAAAAAAGGCTGGATTTTGTTTGCTAATTGAAATATAGGTAAATGTATGGTTAAGTAACGGTGACAATTTTGTGAACCCTAATCACAAAGGGCTGATTATGAAGGGCGTCTTTCTTGATTCCTGAGATTACAGGGAGTAGAAAGGAGGGGCGCCTTTTTGGTTTAAGAGTGACCGTATTAGGTTAAAGAATAGAATGTAGAAATGAAACTCACATGCCTCAAAGAGACAGAAAGAATAAGTAAAATGTCTTTGCGATGAGCGATAGCGACGAAGCAAACTCAAAGGATGGGATTGCTTCATCCGCCTCTGGCGGATTCGCAATGACAAGAATAGGTACATTTTACAAGTGAAATATAATTTATAAGATTCTGCCGGATTCTGATTGACAAAAATATTTATAGGTTTAGAATTTTTACAAAATATAAACAGCAGTTTAATTATTGCTAAAGGCAGATGACAAGAAATGCACGAAAAGTTAACGGCAATTTTTCAGAAATCGCCCTATGGTTACATTGGCTATGTAGAGGAACTTCCTGGGGCAAATACTCAGGGAAACACCCTTTAGGAAACAAAGAGGAATCTAATTGAGGCAGTACAGCTCGTCTTAGAGGCAAATCGTCAAATCGCTGAAGAAGACCTGAAGGGGGTCGAAATAATAAAAGAGGAGTTTGGGGAAATAACAGCTTGAAACGAAAAGAAGTAATTCGTTACCTCAAAGAGAACGGATGCGAATTCTTGCGGGAGGGAGCAAATCATACCGTATACGTAAACTAACCCTTTTTCCTTTTTTACTATTCTACGTTTTATGGGCAATCCTTGTGAGGTTTTTGTTGAGCCAAGCATTGATGCTCTGTCCTGCCTCCTTTGCTGCGATATAGACCTTGCGGTGGACTTCAGGAGAGACCCGAACCACGAATTTCCCGGAAAAGGGCTTGTCAGGCTCTTCGCCTCTGGCTTTACAGAAGTCGAGGTAATCATCTACCGAAGCATGAAAAGCTTCTTTAAGGTCATCAGCAGACTTTCCCTGAAAGGTCACGACATCCCTGATCCCGATTACCTCGCCATGGAAAATCATGGCTTCGTCGTCAAACTCTACTTTTGCACTATATCCTTTATATGTCATCATGTCTGATCCCTGCCTCTTCTAAAAAGCGGCGCATTGATTTCACAGCACCCTTATCGGTTTCTTTCTGCGGATGAGGTCTGTGAAACACAGCTCGTACCCCTTTCAATGCGATTCGTATCCGGTGATCCCTGCCCTTCGCTTATCTCGGCTCCGAGCGAAAGCAACAACGCCTCAATGTCAGACCATATAATATTAGACAATATTGGCTCCTGGAATATGGCCTTCAGCTTTTTCCGGTGTTTGTTCATGCTAAAATAGTATCATTCTATGATACTATTGTCAAGGAATTTTTTAGTGCGATAATTATTGAGTTTGTTAGGTATAGGGCAGGGGTTGGGAATGACCTCATGGAATATCCGTTGAGTAGCTGTAGAGTATATGATTATGGAAAGGAAGATGTTGGAATAATGACCTGATGGAAGATGATCAGTACAGCGATGAGCGGCTAAGAATTAAAGCTGGCGTCCCCAAGGGGATTTGAACCCCTGTTACCGGCGTGAAAGGCCGGTGTCCTTGGCCAGACTAGACGATGGGGACCCTGGTGGGCCGTGCTGGACTCGAACCAGCGACTCTCTGCTTAAAAGGCAGATACTCTACCGCCTGAGTTAACGGCCCTAACTTACGATTTACGACTTACGAGTCACACATAAACGGATTCTTTAATATAATTGTTTGATCCCTTCTTGTGCCCAGTGAGATCATAGTAATTTCAGTATCTGCCAATCCCTCTATTCTTTCAATATACCTGCGGGCATTATCGGGTAATTTCCCATATTCTCTGATCTCGTTAAGCTCTTCCGTCCACCCATCCATTTCTTCGTAGATTGGCTCACTGGTCTCCAATCTCTTTAAGCTTGAAGGAAACTCTGAGTACATTTCTCCTTTACAATTATATCCTGTACAAATCTTTATTTTATTCAAACCGCTCAAAACATCAAGCTTTGTAATAACCAGACCACTAATCCCGTTGATCCTTATGGCATGTTTTACCATAGTTACATCAAACCATCCACACCTTCTGGGTCTACCTGTAGTAGCACCATATTCATTTCCCTTTTCCCTTAGAGAATTTCCCAATTCATTGTTCAATTCGGCGGGGAAGGGGCCTTCCCCGACTCTGGTTGTGTAAGCTTTGGAAATCCCGATTACTTTATCTATTTTTGTAGGACCAATCCCAGCCCCTATGCAGGCCTCAGCAGCCACCGTATTACTCGAAGTTACAAAAGGATATGTACCATGATCTACATCCAAAAGGCTGCCCTGTGCCCCTTCGAACAGAATATTTTTCCCGCTCTTAATGTCTTCGTTTATAATCATCGAGGTATTTGCTACATATTCCTTAATCTTCGTGCCTGATTCAATATATTCATTATATATTTCTTCAAACTCAACTTCCTTTTCCTTAAGGTAGTGTGCCAGATAAAAGTTCTTTTCCTTAAGGTTAAACATAAGCTTTTCTTTAAATACCTCTTTATCTAAGATATCTATCACCTTGATACCTAGTCTTCTGACCTTATCTTCGTAAGTTGGCCCTATACCTCTTCCTGTAGTACCAATCTTTTTCCCGTCTTTGAGATTCTCTCTGGCTATATCAATCTTTTTATGATAAGGCATTACCAGATGGGCTCCCTCGCTAATTAGGAGGCGACTGTTATTCTTAAGACAGCCCTTTGATTTCAATGATTCAATTTCATTGAGTAAATCTCCGGGGTCTATAACTACGCCATTGCCTATAATACAATTCTTATTTGGATGCAGAATGCCTGACGGTATCAGATGGAGGATTATTTTCTTGTCTTTTACCACTACCGTATGTCCGGCATTGTTCCCTCCCTGAAACCTGACTATTGTATCTGCATGTTCAGCCAGAAAGTCTACTATCTTACCTTTTCCTTCATCTCCCCATTGTGTACCAACAACTACTACACTTGCCATTGCAAAAACCCCGGGTTATAATTTTAACTGTTTAATAGAGACAACATTTGGTAGTTTAGTTAGTTCATCCAGTATTTTTTTAGAGACAGGGGTGTCAATACTCAAGAGGACGATAGCCTTTCCTCCTATCTCTTCCCTGCTGAATTGCATATTAGCGATATTAATATCTGTGTTTCCCAGAATACTCCCTATATTTCCTATAACCCCAGGACGGTCAACAGTATGAAACAGTAGCAAATTTCCTTGCGGTATTGCCTCCAATCGAAACTTGTTAATCCTTATAATTCTGGGCTCTTTCTTACCAAAGAGAGTGCCAGCAACTATGTTTTCTTCTTTTGTAGTTCTGGTCTTAATTGTAAGCAGACTGGTGAAATCCTCACTCTTTGTACTCTTTGATTCAACTACCTTTACGCCCCTTTCTTTGGTAATAATAGGGGCATTTACAAAATTTATACTGTCTCTCAAAATTGGTTTGAAAATACCTGTCAATATTGAGGTAGTAATAGGTGTCACGTCCAGCTCAGCAATATCCCCACTGTATTCTATTGCTATTTCCTCCAGTGCCCCTGGCTCCAGTTGTGATTGAAAACTACCTAGTTTTTCTGCAAGATCCATATAGGGCTTAATCCTGAAGAGGGTATCTCCGCTCACTGATGAAACATTAACGGCATTCTTAATTGTTCCGTATAGTAAGTAATTTGCTATCTGTTCTGCAATAGCTACTGCCACATTCTCCTGAGCTTCATCGGTGGATGCCCCTAAATGAGGTGTGCAGATCACCTCATCCAGATCAAATAAAGGGCTATCCTGAGGAGGTTCTTGCTCGAAAACATCGAGGGCGGCTCCAGCAACCTTTCCGCTCTTTATTGCTTCATAGAGATCGTTTTCGTTAACCATTCCCCCTCTTGCACAGTTTATAATCATAACCCCATCCTTCATTTTTTTGAAGGCCTTTTTGTTAATGATATTTCTGGTTTCTTCAGAAAGTGGGACATGGAGAGTAATGTAATGTGATTTTTCAAAAAGCTCATCAAGAGAGACCAGTTCCACTTCCATTTCACGAGCCTTTTCTTCCGAGATGAAGGGGTCGTATGCTATAGTATTCATTTTCAGACCCTTGGCTCGATCCGCCACAATACTTCCAATCCTTCCCAGTCCAATGATACCAAGGGTCTTGTCGAAAAGCTCCCTACCCCTGAACTTCTTTTTTTCCCATTTTTTTGCCTTCATGGAAGCGGTCGCCTGGGGGATGTTTCTTGAGAGTGCCAGCATCATGGATATGGCATGTTCGGCAGTCGTAATCATATTGCCCTCAGGGGCATTCATAACGACAATTCCTCTTTTGGTAGCTGCCTCTATATCAACGTTATCGAGCCCGATACCTGCCCTCCCTATCACCAGTAGATTTTTTGCAGCACCTATAATATCTGCCGTAACCTTTGTAGCACTCCTGATAGCCAGGCCATGGTAATCCTTGATTTTCTTTTTTAGTTCTTCTTTTGGCAGATTTGTATAAACATCCACGTTGATACCCGGAGTATTTTTTAGTATCTGAATCCCTATTTCTGAAAGGTTATCACTGACCAGTACCTTTTTCACCCAGTCCTCCATAAACCTAATCTTTGAGTACTTCTAAGGCAGCCCTAATCCCTTTCCCCAGTTCCACATTATAGCCCAATTCATGAAGGGTCATCTCCAGGGCAGATACCGCTGTTATGACATCGAATTGATCCATATATCCCAGGTGTGCAATCCTGAATATCTTTCCCTTTGCATTGCCCTGTCCCCCGGCGATGGTAATCCCGTATTTCTCCCTCATGACTTTTACAACATCCGAACCATTAATGCTATGGGGTGCCAGGATGGCCGTTACAGCGTTGCTGGGAGCTGTTGGAGCATATAACTGGAGCCCCAGAGCAGTCATGGCTGCCCTTGTTGCCTTAGCCAGCTTCTCATGTCTGGCAAAAATATTCTCTAACCCCTCTTCTTTTATCTGTTTTAGAGATTCTCTTAATCCTATAAGCAATGAAACTGCCGGGGTATATGCGTTTTGATTTTTAGATAGAGATGTTAGCTCTTTTTTAAAATTAAAATAATACTTGGGGAGATTCGAGCTTTCAGCAAACCTCCATCCCTTGTTGCTCACACTGGCAAAGGCAAGCCCTGGAGGAAGCATCAATGCCTTTTGAGAACCTGCAACTACTACATCCAGACCCCATCTGTCAGTAGGGATGTCAAGGGCGCCCAGTGCTGAAATGGCATCCACAATGATAAGGGTATTCTCTTTATCTTTGACTGTCTCTGCGACTTCTCTTAAAGGATGGACAACACCTGTAGAGGTTTCACACGCCTGGATGAAGACCGCTTTTATAGAGCTGTTTTGATCAAGTATGTTATTCACTATACCCGGATCTACAGCTTCTCCCCACGGAACGTCAATGGTTTCAACATCCACTCCATAAGCCTGGCATATATCAATCCATCGTTCGCCAAACTTGCCGCCATTCACTACCAGTGCCCTGTCCCCTTTGGAAAGCATATTGGATACTGTACCTTCCATTGCTCCAGTTCCAGAGGATGAAAATATCAACACTTCGTTCTTGGTCTGAAAAAGGTATTTCAGTCCCTCTCTTATTTCACCAAGTATACTGCTGAATTCTGGTCCCCGATGATGAATTATTGGTTCTGCCATATCGAGTAGTGTCTTTGATGGGATTGGCGTAGGCCCGGGTGCCAGTAGGTACCTTTTTTTCATAGGAAGACTCCATTAATCTGGGTTGCTAGAAAGGTGTCTCTTCTCTCTTCAAAATCAGTTTTCAGAAGACTCGTTACAGGCAAACTTTAGTTTCCTACCAGAGATGCCGATAGTTGTCAAGATAAAAAGTTGATTCGTCAGGCGGAGCCAACTAGTTCTCTTAGCTCTTGATCAGTTAAAAAGCGATATTTCCCAGGTTGCAGTTTTCCTAATTCTAAGGGGCCAAATTTTATTCTATGTAATTCATAAATCGAATGCCCTATGCTTTCAAACATTCTCTTAATCTGTCTCTTTTTCCCCTCGTGGATACTGATTTCCCACCAACTTTTATCTTTTACCTTTTTTGCAAGCTTCAATTTAGCAGGTGCGGTAAACCCATCGCTTAGTTCAATCCCGGATTCAAGTTTATTGATTTCCCTGGAGGTTAATATTCCATCGGTTTCAACCAGATATGTCTTTAGTACTTTATTCTTCGGATGGAGCAACCTTTGAGTTAGATCACCATCGTTAGTTAAGAGGAGTAAACCTTCGGTATCATAGTCCAGTCTTCCAACAGGGAAAACCCTTGATTTTATGTCTTTTATAAGGTTGCTAACTATGGGTCTTTTTTGAGGATCCTTCAGCGTTGTAACATATCCTTTAGGTTTGTTAAGCATTATATAAATCTTTGGTTCCAGATTGCTTATTGGCTTGCCATTAACTTCGATGCTGTCTTCAGCGGGATCAACCTTAATACCTAGCTCAGTTGTGACTATCCCGTTAACCGTCACCATACCGTCTCTAATAAGATTTTCTCCCTGCCGGCGTGAAGCTAAGCCAGCCTTTGCAATAATCTTTTGAAGCCGCTCTTTCATATCTTTCTCTGATTTACACTTGACGGCTTTGTAAAAAGTCCATCTGCGGCGTTGCGCTGTATCCCTCGTCGTTGCAGCGTACCCCTAAGTACGCCTCACTCCTCAGGATTTGCGCGCCTTGCATCTGGAGCTTTTTACTGTGCCGTCTGATTTTTGACTTACGAATCCATCACACTTCTTCAATCTCTTGTAAGGTTGGAAGACTTGCCAGGTCTTTTAGTGCGAATACTTCCAGAAACCTTTTAGACGTTCCATAGATCAGAGGTCTCCCTGGCACTTGCTTTTTTCCTAAGATTCTGATTAATTTCTTATCCATAAGGGATCTTAAAATTCCTCCCACATCAACACCCCTGACATATTCAATTTCAGAACGAGTGATTGGCTGTTTATATGCAATGATAGCGAGGGTTTCCATGGCTGCCTGGCTTAGTTTTGGGGTCATTCCTTTCTTCAACTGCCTGATCCACTCCGAATGTTCTGGTTTTGTCCGGAATTGATATCCGCCTGCAACTTCTTTTAATGAGAAACCCCTGTTCATTGTCTGGTATTCTTCCATCAATTCCGCTATCAAACCCTTCAGGTTTTTCCTGTCTGGTCCGTCAACGATTTCATTGATTTTATTAATGGAGATAGGGGCATCGGAGGCAAATATCAGACTCTCTATAATAGATTTTATCTGTTTTTTGTCCATGTTATTTATACTTTGCGCTCTCAGATACCAATGCCTTTTGGAAGCTCTAAATTTATAGGGCAAATTCTAATGGTGCCGAAGGGTGTTGCCTGTATGACCCTTACTACCTTAAGCCTTATGAGTTCAAGCAAGGCGAGAAAAGTAAGTATTATTTCGTGTTTGTCGGCGATCCCTGTGAATAGAGAGTGAAAAACAATGTGTCCTGTGTTCTTCATTGTTTCAATGATCTCTGTTATCTTGTCATTAACCGACATCTTTTCAATAGCAACATAGAAAAATTTTTCTGGAGGCTCTTCTTTTAAAACCCTTTTAAATGCCTCTATCAATTCAATAATAGTTATTTCGTTCAGGTCTTTTTCGTTTCCTTCTGAAGCCTCACTGGCTAAGCCTCTGGTAAATACATCTCTGTCTAAGATTTCATAGCTCATCAGTTTATTAGCGGTATCTTTGAATCTCTGATATTCTATGAGCCGTCTTACCAGCTCAGCCCGTGGATCTTCTTCTCCCTCCAACTCTTCCCTTTCATCTTCTGCTGGAGGCAGGAGCATCCTGGATTTGATATGCATGAGGGTTGCTGCCATTACGAGAAACTCACCGGCGATATCCAGATTTAAGGTCTTCATGATGTCCATGTATTCAAGGTACTGGGCAGTTATGGATGCAATGGGTATGTCATATATGTCTACTTCATTCTTTTTAATCAGATACAACAAGAGATCTAAAGGGCCCTCGAATACCTTGAGTTTGACATTGTACGGCATATGCCACTCCATTAATCAGTTCACACTGAAAAATAAATGTCATCGTCCTCTTTTTGAAGTATCTTCCTCGTATCTTCTATCTCCTCAGGTGTGACACCATCTCGTAATTCTTCCATTTTTTTCATGATATTAGAAAAACGGGCCCCTTCCGCTGCACTGATCCATTCAAGTTGCAATCTTTCTGGGCGGATGCCTAATTTCTCCATCTTTTTCCAGATCTTCTCTATCCTTTTCTTGGTCCAGTGGTTGGCATCGATGTAGTGACAGTCCCCAAAGTGACAGCCAGAGACCAGTACCACCGGAGCACCTTTTTCAAATGCCCGCCAGATAAATTTTTTATCTACTCTCCCGCTGCACATAGTACGAATGAGACGGACATTGGAAGGGTATTGCAAACGAGATACACCGGCAAAGTCCGCACCTGCATAGGAACACCAATTGCAGGCAAAGACCAGAATCTTTTCCGCCGGTTTTTCCTCCAGCAATGAATCAATCTGTTCTTCTATCTGTGTGTCAGTGAAATGCCTCATGTAGATGGCATCGGTTGGGCACTCTGCAGCACAGGTGCCACATCCTGAGCAGGCAGCCTGAGTAACCTGAGCTGGTATCTTATTGTCCTTATCCATTGTAATGGCATTATAAGGACATACATTGACACATATCCCGCAGATTTTACATTCGTCTTTAAGCACCTCAGCGGTTATCGCTTCTACCGTTATTTCTCCACTGTTCATCAGTCGCATTGCCCGGGCAGCCGAGGCCGAAGCCTGAGTCACTGAATCCTTAATGTCTTTAGGACTTTCTGTACATCCGGCAAAGAATATTCCCTTCGTAGCGGAATCCACTGGCTGGAGTTTGGGGTGTGCCTCGAGATAAAATCCATCCGAGGTTCTCTGGAGGGCTAACATCTCCTGGTTCCTTTTAACATCCTCACCGGGCTTTACCCCCAAAGACAGTACCACCATCTCAACCTCGTGTTCTTCCAGCTTATTGGTTGCGGTATTTTCCACTGACAGAATAAGATTCTTGGTATGGGGGTCTTCCTTTATCTGCCCCGGAAGCCCTCGAATATAGCGGACCCCTTCCCCTTTACTCCTTCTGAAAAGATCCTCAAAACCTTTGCCAAACGCTCTTATGTCAAGATAGAATACCTTTAAGTCTATTTCGTGGTAGTGCTCCTTTAGCATCAGGGTATCTTTAACGGTGTTCATACAGCAGATGTTGCTGCAATAGGTTCCTCCTTTATCAACAGAGCGGGAGCCAACGCATTGAATAAAGGCAATCGATTGAGGTACCTTGCGGTCGGTTAGCCGGATGACCTCTCCCTTTGTAGGACCTCCGGCATTGATAAGCCTTTCGAATTCCATACTGGTAATAACGTTTTCATAACGTGTATATCCATATTCGTCCATCTCAGAAGGATCGTATACATCCATCCCCGTAGCAACGACGATTGTACCTACCTTGAATTCGATTTCTTCATCCTTCATATCGAAATCAATGCAACCCTTTTCACAGAGCTTTATGCACTTTCCGCAGATAATAGGATCACTGCCCAGGCATTCTTCCCGGTTGACAATGTAGGTAGAAGGAACTGCCTGAGGGAAAGGCAGATATATTGCTTTTCGGGAACTTAGTCCCATTTCAAATTCGTCAGGATTGACAACAGGGCACTCTCTGGTGCAGTCACCGCATGCCGTACATTCCTTTTCGTCCACCAGTCGGGCCTTTTTAAGTACCTTTACGTTGAAATTTCCTACATAACCACTGATGGATGTTACTTCACTGAGGGTAAGCATCTTAATCCCGGGATGTCGACCGACATCCATCATCTTAGGTCCCAAAATTCAGATGGAGCAATCCATAGTAGGGAATGTTTTATCCAGTTGCGCCATAATCCCCCCTATGCTGGGTTTTTTCTCCACCAGAAATACCTGATAACCGCTGTCTGCCAGGTCTAAAGCTGCCTGTATACCGGCTACTCCTCCTCCTATAACCAGCGTAGATTTAATGATCGGAACCTTCATTTCCTCCTGAGGCTGGAGTTTACGTGCCCTGGAAACCGCCATTTTAACAAGGTCCTTTGCCTTCTCAGTGGCCTCTATAGGCTGGTTGGTATGTACCCAGCTGCACTGTTCTCTGAGATTAGCCATTTCCATCAGATAGGGGTTTAACCCTGCTTCTAAACATGCCCTCCTGAAGGTAGGCTCATGCAGTCTGGGGGAACAGGATGCCACCACTATCCTGTTTAAATGGTGTTCTTTGATGTCATCCTGAATCAGCTGCTGACCCGGTTCTGAACAGAGGTACTGGTTGTCTCTCCCGACTACCACATCCGCCAGCCCTTCTGCAAAGCTAGCTACAGCCTCACAATCAATGGTACCTGCGATGTTTAAGCCGCAGTGACAGACGTAAACACCGATCCTCAATTTATCATTTGAACTTGAAATTTCAGACATTTAAAATACTCCTGTTAAAGGGATGTTCTACTACTCCAGTGCGTCTGCAAAAAGCGACACGACATCCTTTATTTCTAATACTTCATTATAACCAAAATCATTCATAGTACATTGGAGGTGTATCATGCATTTAGGACAAGAACTCACCAATAACTGACTTCCCGTAGCAATTGTCTCCTTAAGACGTTTTATCTGTATCTTTTTGGAATGTTCCCCGCAGCCTACCCATGCAGATGTTCCGCAGCAGATGTTCCCTATTTCTGAGTTGGGTGTTTCTTTGATGTTTAATTGTGGAATTTGTCTTACCAGCTTCCTGAATATCTGGGAGACATCTCTGTAATAACTCAGCCGGCACGAATCCTTAAAAGTGACCTCCAGGGGCAGGGGTTTGAGCTTGAGATTGTTGTTTCCGCTGTTTAGCCCCTTGTCAATTAATTCATAAATATGAGTTGCCCTGAGGTCAAAGTTTGGCAGTACTTTAGGGAATATTTCTTTGAACGTGTAAAGACACTCCGGACAGGAGGTGATAATTTCCTCTACTCCATGGTCTTTAATCTCCTCATAGCTCTCTTTTGCAAGTCTGGCAAAACCCTTTTGGTCTCCTGCCCAAAAGAGGTCATGTCCGCAACACCTTTCATTGTCCAGCACAACCGGCTCAATATCGCAACGGTTAAGAATTTTCAGAGAATCTCTGGCTATCTGAACTGTATCTATATCAAGATTTTTAAAAAACACATCGAAATATGGTAAGCAGCCAACGAAGTAGAGAACCTTACCTCTGGATTGAGTCTTTATTCCCGCGGGAAGGAAACCTGCCCGATTCTGCCTTATACCAGGTGATGACATCATCCTCATTAATGAAAGCATTGCCCCACCGTGGCTGTAAATGCCGGATTTCCCTGAATCAATCCAACGCCCCCTCAGCATCCGTACAAAATCCGAAAATTTAACCCCTGAAGGGCATCTGTAATCACACCTGCCACAGGTCAGACAAGCCCAGATAAATTCCTGTACATAAGGATCGTTATCACCCTTTTCTATTACTTTACTCGCAGCGAGTCTTGGAGAAAAGTCTTTTCCTGTTTCCGCTATTGGACAGGCACCAGTACATTTACCGCAATCCAGACACTGGTAGATACTTGATTCTTTTATAAGTAAAGTCAGGCTTTTCATAGGATCAGACATTTCACCGTTATCCGTTGTCCGTTATCCAGCTCTCATTTTCCAGAGATTGGAGTTTGACCCAAACCCTCTATCCGTTCTACAAACTCATGTAAGTCAGAAGAGAGTTTCTCAGATTCATGGGCTAAATAATACTTAAACTGAAGCCTCTCTTTTTTTAATCCCAGCAGGTTCAATATCTCGTAGGTATGATCAATGTTTTTCAAAGCCATTTCTGGTCCGGTCCCATTCTGGCAGTTGTCTATCCTGCACCCTGCAATTAAAACCCCGTCTGCCCCTTTTTCAAATGCCTTCAGTAGAAGAGCAGTGTTAACACGACCGGCACACATAACCCTTATAACATTGACTTCTCCTGGGATAGGTATCCCCAATTCCCCCATACCAGTATAGCATGACCATGGAGCCCAATTACACAAGAAGGCCAACACCTTGATAGTATAGGGATTTCCTTTTTTTACCCCCTCCCAAACCCTCCCCCTTGAAGGGGGAGGGGAGGGTGGGGGTGAAAACTTGGTTTTATGTTTCATCTTAACATTACTTCAATCAATTCTTCTATCTGTTTTTCAGACTTGTAAACAGTATCTACTGCCCCTGTAGGGCACACTGAAAGGCAGGTGCCGCAGCCCTGACAATGCATTTCAATAATGCTTGACTTTCTATCCTCTATAGTATCCCCCACCATCTCTATAGCTGCAAAGGGACATGCATCAAGACAGTGACCACAGCCCCGACATCTGTCCTGATCCACTTGTGACACTATGTTTTTAGCCCTGATCTCCGACTTTCGCAAAAGGGCTGCCACTTCTGCTGCTGCAGCGGTTCCAGGCAGCCCTTTTTTATTAAACGAGTTTTTCGGGGGGACCATCATCTTGAAGATGCCAGGGATCCCCGTGCTCCAGGGAGAAAAACTATGAAATCCGGGAAGGGTTCTGCGGGCGAACCCTTTTCTTAATAGATTGCCGGTTAAAGGGACCTTTTTTAATTCAACGCCTGAAAATAGTATAGCCGATACCCTCAGATGGGAGTGATCAGTACCGAGAAATTCAATCCTGAAATTTCCAAGATGACCCTCTAAGGCTTTCATTTGGAGCCCTGGCAAATAAACAATACTCCCTGAATTGATCCTTTCCCAAATATCCTCGGTTATGGAGGCGTAAAGTTTATCTTCTCCAGAAATATTTTTGTCAGGCAGGGGGTCTCTCTCATCTACCAGATAAACCTGGTATCCCATCTTTTCCAGATCGAGTCCTGCTGTTAACCCCTCTGGTGTCACTCCTATTACGGCTACAGTCTTTGTCAGGACTCCGTATTGACCAGGTAGTTTTTCCTGAAATTTTACCCTGGACAGGGCGCATTCTATCATGTTTTTCCCACCTTCAAGTACGCCCTGTAAGTCCATATTGCGCCTGGTAGCCATGAAATTCTTTAAGTTGATCATTTCAAATATAGAGGGATCGAGTCCCTGTTTATTAAAAAGATTTCCCTTGCAGCGCAGACGCTGGTCATTACAGGCAGTACATATCATATCCAGGGTACAGCAGGAACAGGCAGCCAGAACTACCCTGGTAATTCCTTTTCCCTCTATGGTCTCAGCCAGGATTCTTGCACCATCTGGATGGCAGGCTGAGGGTAAAACCTCGCTGTGAACCACCTCATCAAAACCGGCTCCAAATTTTGCCAGCTCCTTCATTACGTCTGGATTGCCCAAACTTTCATTACAGGAACATATAAAGAGCCCGCTTTTTACCCCCTCTTTGTATAAAGAAGGTAGTTTTTTCGAGTCTTTTGGGATTACCTCCATCTGATAAGTCAGAAATGCTGCAGCCCTGCCAGCCAGTGCTGCCCCCAGAAGAAGGGATTCTTCCAGCCTTCTCCCTTCACCGAATTCACTTTCACAAAATATCCTTTCTTCGGGCAAAACCGATACAAATCTTTCCGCCAGAGGTCTGGGAGAGACTACTACCTGAAAACGGTATTCAGTGTGTTTTTTTATCCCTGAATGATTTACAGCCCCTACATTCTGACATACTATTTCACACTGTTTACATTCGCTGCATATCCCGCATTGTAAACAACGCTTTGCTTCCTGGATAGCCTGTTCTTTAGTATAACCAAGCTCTACTTCCCCAAAGTTATCCCTTCTCTCCTTTATTCCTCTAATAGGCATAAGTGGTCTGAAAGCACGGGGGGTATTAGGGTCTACAGGTTCATAGTCTCCCCTTGTTTCATCCTGATCTTCTGTTTCCCGCCAGGGTTTTCCCCTGAGATAGCGATGGATAGCTAACGCCGCTTTTTTCGCGGCCCCCATAGCCTCTACTACAGTAGCCGAACCGGTAACAACGTCCCCTGCAGCAAATACCCCTTCCTGTTCCGTGTGGTAGTCCCGGTTTGTTTTAATAGTACTGTGTCGTGATATCCTTATGGGACTTTCTTCGGGAATAAAAGAGAGTTCAGGTTCCTGCCCAATTGCCACAATTGCAGTATCGGCATCCAATATAAATTCAGAACCTTTTTTGGGGACCGGTCTTCTTCTTCCATCGGGTTCTATTTCCCCAAGGTCCATATGTATGCATTTGACCCCTGTCAGTCGGCCATCTTTCCCAATAAACCTTATGGGTGTCACAAGATAATTGATCTTTATTCCCTCTTCCATAGTCAGCAAGAGTTCATTTCTGTCTCCTGGCATCTCTTCGCTGGTGCGTCGGTAGAGGATATTTACCTCATCGGCTCCCAGACGTAGCACAGTTCTGGCAGATTCCAGAGCAGCATTACCTCCGCCGATTATAACTGCCTTTTTCCCAATAGAGGGCCTTTCACCAAGGTTTATCCTTTTTAAAAAGGGTATAGAATTATAAACACCTGTCAGATCTTCACCACCAAGTCCCAGCTTCTTATTAACATCTGCTCCGGTAGCAATTAAAATTGCCTTAAATCCTTCACCGAAGAGATTACCAATGTTCTTATCTTTGCCGATGGGGCAGTTAGTAATTATCTCTATCCCCATCTCTTTTAAAGTATTAATTTCATTATCCAGAATGGATTGGGGCAAACGATAACCCGCAATAACCGTGCGCAGCATTCCACCTGCCACTGGAAGGGTCTCAAATATGGCGACCTTATATCCCAATCTGGTTAGCTCCCAGGCAGCCATCAGTCCAGCAGGTCCTGAACCGATAATAGCTATTTTTTCCTGATACCTTTCTTTGGGTTCAGGGATACTTGAATCATGGCGCAGGTTCTCCAGTTCATAATCTGCCACAAACCTTTTCAATGAACATATGGCAAGAGGTTCATCTATCTCATTTCTTCGGCACTGACTCTCACAGGGATGATGACATATTCTGCCAAGGATTCCCGCAAGGGGAACCCTTTCTTTTATCAGGTTCAGGGCTTCTCTGAACTCCCCACTGGCGATAAGTGCCACATACCCCTGGATATTGATTCCAAGTGGGCAGGCATTCTGACATGGTGGGTTTTTGCGTTTATCTATAAAAAAGGTTCTGGGGATCCCTCTCTCCGAGATACAATCTACAGCCTTTTTTAAAGATCCGGGCAATTCTACAGGACATATTTCTCTGCAACGGCCGCAAAAGCAACATAGTTCTGTATCTATATAATAGGGTTTATTGCGGATAAATGCAGAGAACCCTTCTTTGGAGTGCCGAATCTCATCAACGACTGATAGTGTGACTATATCAACAAGGGGGTGGTTACGTACCGCCATAAGCAAGGGGTGGATAGCATACCATGATCTGACCCCTGAAGGTAGTATCTCTGTGTCTTCGAGGGATGCCTGTAGTTTTTCTTCCTCTTCTATTAAAAGGACCCTATGCCCGATGGTTGCCAAATCATAGGCAGCCTTAAGAGATTCAATTTTACTCCCTATTATCAGGGCGCCATAGCTTTCTGTGGTCATGTAAATCTACCCCTGCTTCTCTTTGCTTCCATACTCATATCCAGCCTCAAATGCCTCTAAATTTTTCTCTTCAGTTCCCTTTGGAACAGAATCAAGAATCGCCTTCTTCAGAGACTCGGTAGTAACAACATTGGAGAAGGATGCCAGGAATCCCAGCATCACTATATTGGCCATCATTTTATTTCCCATCTTCTCAGCAATACGGTTGGACGGAATGGAGTATGATAGATATCTTTTTTCCACATCCCTTTGCTTCACTAAATCTGAATCTGTTAAAAGTATACCTCCATCCTTAATGGAATCAATATTGCTTTCATAACCTTCCTGTGACATGGCGATTAATATCATGGGCTCATGAACATAAGGATAGGAGATAACAGTATCAGAGACAATTACCTGTGCCGAACAGGCACCTCCTCTGGCTTCAGGTCCATATGATTGCACAAAAGTAGCATTTATTTTGTCATATATAGCCGCTGCCTTACCCAGTATACTGCCATTCAGGACGATGCCCTGTCCTCCGAATCCACTGATAATAATCTCTTGGTAAATCTTTGCGGTCACAGTCATGCCCCTTTCTCTGTTTCAGGAGGGTATATTTTTTCTAATAGCTCAAAGAAGGTCGGTGCTTCCATATCTACAAATTTGCCAACCACAATTTCCTTGGTTATGTCCAGGTTGGCATCCTTGGGATGTATTCCGTTCTTGATTACACTGATTTTGTGAAAATGCTGTATTATATCAAGGGGTGACCCCAGTTTATTTTTTCTGCCAAAAGAGGTAGGACACGATGACACTACCTCGATAAAAGAGAAACCTTTCTTATTAAAAGCCTCCATAATAGAGCTGGTAAGACGTCTTACGTGCAGGGTAGTCCATCTGGAAATGTAAACAGCGCCAGCAGCAGCCGCCATATAGGGCAGGTTAAATGGCTTTTCAAAGTTTCCCTGTGGGGTTGTACTTGTTCTGGAATTAAAGGGGGTGGTAGAGGCTACCTGTCCACCTGTCATCCCATACGTAAAATTATTGACGCATATAACTGTCAAATCAATGTTTCTGCGAGCGGCATGAATAAAATGATTTCCCCCTATGGTAAAGAGGTCTCCATCACCGCTGAAGACAATTATCTTCATTTTGGGTTTGGCTATTTTAAGACCGGTGGCAAAGGGTATTGCCCGTCCATGGGTGGTGTGAAAAGAATCGAGCTTGATATACCCGGCAGCCCTTCCCGTACAACCTATTCCAGATACCATGGCAAAATTGTTATAGTCTATCTTTGATTCATGAATGGCAGTAAGACAGCTTGAAAATACCGTTCCGATATCACAGCCAGGACACCAGATGTGGGGCATCCTGTCCTCTCGCAGGAGAGAACTCAAAGGGTGCCTTCCCGGCATTCCATTCAACTCTTCAGCCCCCTGTTTTTTCATAATTTATCAACCGCCTCAAGGATTTCATTGGGATTAAAAATGGCTCCGCCTGCATGGCTTACCAGAATAGTTTTTGCATGGCCTGCCGAACATCGTTCCACTTCCAGAGATATCTGGCCATAATTTATCTCAGGCACAACAAATCCTTTAACCTGAGAGGCCAATTCTGTAATCTTTTTCTCGGCAAATGGCCATATGGTAGTCAGTTTCAACATTCCGCACTTGATTCCTTTCTCTCTTGCCAGTTCTAAAGCCTTTAGTGCAGGTCGTACCGATATTCCATAGGCAACAATGATTATTTCAGCATCTGCTGTCTCAATTTCCTGATATTCAACTATATCATCCACATTGTTTCGGATCTTATAGACCAGCCTGTCTATCATCTCCTTCTGAACAGGAGCGGTTATAACAGGGTATCCCTTTTTATCGTGTGTTAAGCCTGTAGAGTGTATGTGGTATCCTTCACCGATTCCTACCATAGGAGCGACCATATCTTTATCAGGAAGGTATGGCAGGTATTCTTGCGGAGGGAGCTTCGTTATCCGACGGGGATAGATTTCAATCCGGTTGGGCGGTGGGATAATGACCTTTTCTGCCATATGTCCCACTACCTCATCGGTCATTATCAAAACCGGAAGGCGATATTTTTCGGAGAGATTGAAAGCCTTTATTGTTACATCGAATAGCTCCTGTGGTGAGCTGGCGCTCAGGGCAATTATCTCATAGTGCCCGTGAGAGCCCCATCTGGCCTGCATCATGTCTCCCTGGGCACATAGGGTAGGGAGACCTGTTGATGGTCCTGCCCTTTGAACGTTCACCACAACACAGGGTACCTCCATAACGATACCAAGACCTATATTTTCCATCATGAGGCTAAATCCTGGCCCAGAAGTGGATGTCATGGACTTGAGTCCTCCCCATGATGCTCCCAGCACAGCAGCCATGGAAGCCATCTCATCTTCCATCTGGATATAAACGCCTCCAACCTGGGGTAGCCTTTTTGCCATCCTTTCAGCAATCTCTGTAGCCGGTGTTATAGGATAACCAGCAAAGAATCTGCATCCGCAGGCAATGGCGGCTTCCGCACATGCCTCATCGCCCATAATGAAGTGTTCAGTACCTTTCAAAACCTATATCTCCTTTATTCTTCCAGTTTTTCAACATATATGGCAAACTCCGGGCATATCACCTCACAAAAATTGCAGTTAACGCAATCTTCCGGATTTTTAACATAGGGGGGGTGATAGCCCTTTTTATTAAAATGCTCGGACATCTCCAGGACGTTCCGGGGACAATACTCCACACAGAAGGAACAGCCCTTACAGCGGTCTTCAATAATAGACACCTTACCCCTGGGTATCTTAATATCTTCATAATCCAGTGGTTTCCGCCAATACTTCATATGTATATCCTTATAATTAAGTTCCCACTAAAAATTTTTCTTTGTAAGCACAACCATAGATGAAGCAAACCCAATTTTTATATAACAAGTAATATCAAAATGCAAGGGATAATCTTTTTAGGTTTGGAAAAGGGAGGGGACATGGTACCCCCCCTTTTTCTATAAATCTCTATAAAAAAACTTGATCAAAAGTCTAAAGTGGGACGATATTATTCTGTATCCCTCATTTGTAGAACAACCTGAAAAGATTTGACCCGTTTCCCTTATTCTGTTAGACTTCGAACTTAGATATCCTAACAGAGCAAAAACGAATTAAAGGGTTGCCTGAAAAGTACAATTAGCCGGATGACCAAAGGGATAGCAAAATGAGAAAGACGAAACTTCACTATGGCTGGATTGTTATATTAATGGGACTCTTTACTACCATTGCTGCTCACGGGTTTGGGCGTATGGCCTATACCATTATTTTACCCGCGATGAAGGATGGTCTCAAGTTTGACTATACCCAACTGGGACTCCTGGGTACAGGCAATTTTATTGGTTATCTAGCCATGGCTATTGTCGGTGGGTTTTTGGCAGCCAGGTTTGGGACACGAATTGTGATTACCATTGCACTAATACTGATGGGTTGTACCATGATACTGACTGGCTTTGCCCAATCATTCGGTTTCGCATTTGCCATGCGACTTCTGACCGGCATTGGCAATGGTGCTGCTTATGTTCCGGCTATGGCACTCGGATCAGCCTGGTTTACAATAAAGAGAAGGGGTTTTGCTACAGGGGTTATCTCAGGTGGGATCGGAATAGGCACCCTGATATCTGGCATGGTAGTTCCCCTTATTTTAACTGCATATCGACCTGATGGCTGGCGTTTTTCCTGGTATATCCTGGGCAGTGTCGTGCTATTGCTTTCCGGTGTGGTCTTTCTATTTGTACGCAGTCACCCCGACGAAAAGGGGTTGCCGCCAATTGGTACAGATGAGAAAGGAGGTGTTTCATCTTTTGAGTGGGCAAAGATTTACAAAGTAGGGGCTATCTGGCATCTGGGTATAGTTTACTTCTTTTATGGTTTGTCATACATAATATATATGATTTTCTTTGCTGCCTACCTGGTCAAGGAGATGAGTTTTTCACAGGAATGGGCAGGCACACTATGGGCACTGGTTGGAGGCTTGAGTGTCTTTTGCGGGGTAATATGGGGAAGCATATCAGATTACCTCGGCCGCAATCGTGGAGCAGCCCTGGCATATCTGATTCTTAGTCTTTCCTATATTATCTATGGACTGTTAAAGATCGAAATCGGTTTTTATCTCTCTGCAGTCATGTTTGGGCTTACAGCATGGAGTATTCCAACCATCATGGCTGCGGCTGCAGGTGATTATGTGGGGCCTCGATTAGCACCGGCAGGACTGGGATTCATTACTCTCTTCTTCGGTATTGGACAGGCTCTGGGCCCAGCTCTGGGGGGCTATCTGGCAGATATAACCCATTCTTTTACTATACCCTTCCTGGTAGCCGGAGGCATATCACTAATAGGTATGGTGTTATCTTTTTATCTAAAGAAACCAGCAATTACAGAATAAGGGATTTAAACTACCAACTTTCTTGCAATGCATTTTAATATGTGGTAAGTTAAACATATTGCCAATAATATACCAGTAGGGACGAACGGCCATTCGCCCCTACTTTTGACAATACCTGAGATAATAAGGAAGACTTAAATGACTATTTGGGATAAGAGGAAAATACCTCCAAGATTCAAGATCGAAGATGTAACAGAACCTAATCTGTTCAGAGAAATCTTTCCTTATGACGAAGTATCCAGAATAGAGTTTGACAATAAGATAATACCTATTTGTCCTGTTGAAGATATATTTATTACTGATACGACTTTCCGGGATGGACAGCAGGCAAGACCTCCTTATTCTCCAAAACAGGTTGCAGACCTCTTTGAAATGTTACACAGGCTGGGTGGTCCTAAAGGGATCATACGACAAACAGAGTTCTTCCTGTACAGCAATAGAGACAGAGAAGCTCTAAATAAATGTTTGGAGATGGGGTTTGAATTTCCAGAAATCACAGGATGGATCAGGGCATCTAAGGGAGATTTGGAACTTGTGAAAGAGATGCATCTGAAAGAGACAGGCATATTGACCTCTGTTTCTGATTATCATATATTCCTGAAGTTTAACAAAACCAGAAAAGAGGCAATGGACGATTACCTAAGGGTTGTCTCCAATGCCCTTGATATGGGAATAATACCCAGATGCCATTTTGAGGATATAACCCGGGCAGATGTTTACGGATTTTGTGTCCCGTTTGCGATAGAGCTGATGAAGCTCAGGGAAGAAAGCAAAATAGATATCAAGATAAGACTCTGTGATACCATGGGTTATGGTGTTACCTATCCTGGTGCCGCCTTACCAAGGAGCGTAGACAAACTCGTCCGTGCCATGATTGATGATGCAGGTGTCCCAGGAAGTTTACTGGAATGGCATGGTCATAACGATTTCCACAAGGTACATATTAACGCTACGACCGCATGGTTATACGGATGTTCTGGAGCCAATGGAGCCCTGCTGGGGTTTGGAGAAAGAACAGGGAATCCGCCTATTGAAGGCCTTATAATTGAATATATCGCTTTAAAGGGTCATAATAACGGGATAGACACACCTGTCATTACTGAGATTGCAAAATATCTTGAAAGGGAGACTGGTGTACATATCCCTGCAAACTATCCTTTTGTTGGGTCGGATTTCAATACAACACAAGCTGGAATTCACGCTGATGGAGCCCTAAAAAATGAAGAGATATATAATATATTCGATACTACAAAGATTCTAAACAGACCTCCGGGGATAACAATATCGGATAAATCAGGTACGGCAGGTATTGCTCATTGGATTAACACACATATGAGGCTGAAAGAAGATAACAAGGTTGATAAGCGACATCCGGGGATCGCAAAGATGCATAAATGGGTAATCGGCCAATACGATAATGGAAGGGTTACAAGTATTTCCCATGAAGAGATGGATAAACAGGCTAGAAAATATTTGCCGGAATTCTTCGTCTCTAAATTTGACAGATTGAAGATTAGAGCTCATGAACTCGCTGCCCATTTGATTGAGGATATTATAGAAGCTCCTGAGATGAGATCCATGAGACCTGAGTTACAAGAACCTTTGATGAAAAAGCTGGTAGAGGAAAACCCCTTTATCCAGTTTGTTTATGTAACTGATATGGAGGGGAGAAAGATTACAAGGAATATAACCCAGGTAGTGGACAGAGCAAAATATGAGTCTTTCGGTTTGAACGAGAACTTCTCAAACAGGGAATGGTTTATCGGGCCTTTAAAAGATGGAAAGATATATATAACGGATCTATATAAATCGTATATTACCAGGGCACTCTGTCTTACCGTTTCAGCCCCTATAAGAGATAAAAAGGATAACATAGCGGGGGTACTTGGAGTGGACATAAGGTTTGAAGAACTAACCAAAGTAGAAGATGAGGAATGAAAGGGAGCAGGATTTCAGTAAACCCTGACGGGTCTCTCAAAGTACCGGATGACCCTATAATTCCCTTTATTGAGGGGGATGGAGTTGGGCCTGATATATGGGCTGCTTCTTCAAAGGTACTTGAGGCTGCTGTTGCCAGGGCATATGGAGGGAGGAAAAAGATTCACTGGTATGAGGTCTATGCCGGGGAGAAAGCAAGAGAAGGGTATGGAGAATGGTTGCCGGCAGATACTGTCAGGGCAATCGAAACCCATGTGATAGCCATAAAAGGGCCCCTTACAACCCCTGTCGGTGGTGGTATAAGGAGTATTAATGTTGCACTCAGACAAAAGCTGGACCTCTTTGCCTGTATCAGACCTGTAAGGTATTTCCCTGGCATCCCAAGCCCTGTTAAGCACCCTGAGAAGATAGATATAATTGTGTTCAGGGAAAATACGGAAGATGTTTATTCCGGTATTGAGTGGCAGGTGAATACCCCCGAGTGCAGAAAGGTCATAGATTTCCTTAAGAGGCAAATGAATGTAGAAATCAAAGACGATTCTGGTATCGGCATAAAGCCAATGAGTATATCAGGGACAAAACGGCTGGTGAGGATGGCGATAAGATATGCCATAGGAAACAAGAGAAAAAGCGTTACCCTGGTTCATAAAGGCAATATCATGAAATTCACTGAAGGAGGATTTAAAGACTGGGGTTACGAGGTTGCCAGAGAAGAGTTTGGAGATAAAACCATTACTGAAGACCAGCTATTGGAACATTACCATGGAAAATACCCTCAGGATAAAATAATCATTAAAGACAGGATAGCAGATTCAATGTTTCAACAGGTTTTGATTCGGCCTGAGGAATACGATGTCCTGGCGCTCCCAAACTTAAACGGTGACTATATATCTGACCTCCTCGCTGCCCAGATAGGAGGATTAGGCATCGCACCTGGTGCAAATATAGGGGCTCCTTATGCCCTATTTGAGGCCACACACGGAACAGCCCCCAAGTATGCCGGACAGGACAAGGTTAATCCCACCTCTCTTATTTTATCAGGGGTAATGATGCTGGAGTATATGGGTTGGAAGGAGGCGGCAGACATTGTAGTTAAGGCTTTGGAAAGGACTATTTTAGAGAGAACGGTAACCTATGATCTGGAGAAGTTGATGGAAGGAGCTACAAGGCTTAAGTGCTCTGAATTTGGATCGGCAGTAATAGAAAATATGTAGGAGCAAAAGCAATTTTTAAGGCTTTAAAAAATATCTTTTTAAAACTTACGATCTAAATGAACCTCCCCGCAGCAAGCTGCGGGGTATCCAAAAAATTATACAGAGCATATCGTCATTCCCCGACTTGATCGGGGAATTCAGAAACAAAGAAACTGGATTCTCTGGTCAAGCCAGAGAATGACACAAGGAGACCTTGTAGCAAATTACAGGGAATTATCAAGTTAAACCTGTTAAAGGAGGATTAACAAAATGGCAAGGAAGAAAATAACTATTGTAGGAGCTGGTAATGTGGGTGCAACGGCTGCACATTGGGCAGCCATCAAGGAGTTGGGCGACATCGTTCTTGTGGACATTGTTGAAGGGATGCCCCAGGGAAAGGCTTTGGATCTCATGGAAGCCGCCCCGATGGAAGGATTTGACGCGAATATCATCGGAACGAACGGTTATGAAGAGACAAAAAATTCTGATGTGGTTATCATCACATCGGGTATTGCCCGGAAGCCCGGCATGAGCAGGGAGGATTTGCTGAAAATCAACGCGGACATCATTGGCTCGGTGACAGAGAACGTTGCCAAATACTCACCGAATTGTATCATTATCGTCGTGAGCAATCCCCTGGACACAATGACCTACCTTGCTCTGAAAACCAGCAAGTTCCCGAAGAATAGGGTCATGGGACAGGCAGGCGCTCTCGACTGCACCCGTTTTCAGAGTTTCATCGGCATGGAGTTGAACATTTCCGTAGAAGATATCAGAGTCATGCTGTTGGGCGGCCATGGCGATGATATGGTTCCCCTTCCGAGATATTCTACAATCAATGGCATCCCGATAACCGAATTCCTTTCCAAAGAAAAGATCGACAAACTTGTGGACAGGACGAAGAAAGGAGGTGGGGAAATCGTAGCGCTTCTTAAGACCGGAAGCGCCTTCTATGCACCGTCTCTTGGCGCCGTCACCATGGCCGAAGCCATCCTGAAAGACAAAAGAAGGCTGATTCCGAGCTGTGCATACCTGGAGGGCGAATATGGGCTGAAGGACATCTGCTTCGGCGTTCCCACCATTCTTGGTGCCAACGGCATCGAGAAGATTGTCGAGCTTTCATTAAGTGATGAAGAAAAGGCAGCAGTTAAGAAGTCTGCGGAAAGTGTTGCAAAAACGGTTGCTGAAATGAAGGCTATGAAGGGCATCTCCTGATGTTTAACTAATTTGAATCTATACCCTGAAACAGGCTGTTGTCCAAAAAAGAGTTCCTTGGGCAACAGCCTGTTTTATTTTTCCAGATCCCTTTTCCATTCCTCCAGATCAGCAAGGGCTCTTTCTGCTATCATCCCTCTTCTCAACCCCTTCTTTACCTTTTCTCCAAGAGGCGGTAACAGTCCAAAGTTGATATTCATCGGTTGAAAATCTCTGTCACTTGTTTCGGTGATATAGTTTACAAGTGCACCCATAGTTGTGGTCAGGGGAGGGGAGATTAATGGGAGTTTACAAATCAATCGACTGGCATTGATTCCAGCCAGCAGCCCCATAGCAGAAGACTCTACATATCCCTCTACGCCTGTGATCTGACCGGCAAAAAACACTGATGGTTTCTTTTTTAATTGAAGAGAAGCAGTCAGTAACTTTCTGGAATTGATGAAGGTATTACGATGAAGGCTCCCTAACCGTGCAAATTCTGCCTGTTCCAGCCCGGGTATCATACGGAATATCCTCTTTTGTTCATTCCACTTAAGCTTTGTCTGAAATCCCACCATATTATAAAGGGTTCCGTAACTGTTATCCTGCCTTAGCTGTACCACGGCATAGGGTATCTCACCGGTTCCGGGGTTTATCAAACCAACCGGTTTCATTGGTCCGAAGAGCAATGTATCTTTCCCCCTCTCCATAGCCTGCTCTATGGGCATGCACCCTTCAAAAGGAACCATCTTTTCAAAATCTCTGGTGGGAACCTTCTCCGCTTCCATCAGGGCATCGATGAATTTATAGTATTCCTCTTTTGTCATTGGGCAGTTTATATAGTCATCTCCGCCCTTCCCGTATCTGGAGCTTCTGTAAACGATATCGAAGTTTATAGAATCTGCCTCAACTATGGGGGCTATGGCGTCATAAAAATACAGGCAATCCTCCCCCGTCAGCTTTTTTATCTCATCTCCAAGGGTTTCAGATGTAAGGGGACCTGTTGCAATAATTACAAGGATATCCTCCGGGATTTTAAAAACTTCTTCACGAATAACCTCAACATTATCCATTTTTTCCAAGACCTGGGTGATAAACCTTGAAAACCCCTGTCTGTCTACAGCTAGGGCACTTCCAGCCGGGACACTGGTTTCATCGGCAGCCCTGATAATGAGAGAATCCATCCTCCGCATCTCTTCTTTAAGAAGCCCGGAGGCATTTTCAAGGGAGCTTGAGCGAAGGGAATTACTGCATACAAGCTCACCCAAATCTTCGGAGACATGGGCAGGGGAAAAGACTTTTGGTTTCATTTCATAAAGGATTACATCAACCCCTCTCTTTGCTGCCTGCCATGCAGCCTCGCAGCCTGCCAGCCCGCCGCCGATTATTATTAATTTGTCTGAACTCATAATATGTTTACTATAAACAATAAACCCATCATATCGGTATTCTAATTTGATGGACTCTTTACGAAGCCATCAAGTTTGAAGTCTAACAGAATCATAGAGGGGGGTCAAATCTTTTCAGGTCATTGCCAAATACCATTTTCGGTATTGTTTCAACAATAATAGTTGAATTTCATAGATAGGATTGGCAATACGTTAAGCAAAATAGCGGCTATTTTTATAGATCTTAAAACAAAGATCAAATATTTAAGATCTATTAAAAAAGATCTTGACATTTAGATCTTGTAAACTTATAATTATTTAAACTACATTGTAGCTAAATAACTTTTAGGAGGTAGGAAATGAAAATTCCATGTTTAGCATTTGATCAGGGAGGAACAAAATTTTGGTTGTGTAAAGTTAAATTTAAAGAAATCTTAGGTAAAGCTATAGTCGATCAGCAATCACCTAAAAATCCTGAAGGGTACCAAAGAGAAGCACAAAAAAATAGAGCAAGGAAATTTGGACACTTCATGAGAAAAGGCGGTACTTCTCCAGTTAATTTATTTGTTAATATTCGTGAAAATAACATCTCAGAAGAAGACGGGTATTTAAATGTCCCTGATAATTTAAATTGGTGGATTGTTGATGGCCAACATAGGTTTGAGGGAATGAAAGAGTTAGCGGATGAGTTTCCTATGATTCGGGAAATCGATATCCCCATAGCTTTAATGAATTCTGAAAAAGAGTTTGAAGCAAAACAGTTTTTAATCATTAACAAAATGCAAAAAGGAGTAAAAACTGATTTAGCAGAACGTATTTTTTTGATACTTGAGCAGAAAGAGGGTAGAGAAAATATTGCAACTCAAGACCTCCCAATTGATATGTGGAAAAGCGATGCTGTAAGAATTATAGATTATCTAGCTGATACCCCCGAATCCCCTTTATATCATTTAATAAAACGCCCCGGTGAAAAAGGGTCAATGCCATTAAATCAAGTTTCTGCTACTAGTTCTTTAAAACCTTTAGTGGATGTTTACAAAAGCTATTTAAGAGATGAAAAACAAGCTGCCAAAGGACTGATGAATATGTGGAGTGCGATAAAAACCCTTTGTCCAGAAGCGTTTGTGACTCCAAAAGATTATTTAATATTAAAAACTCCAGGTATTTTTGTACTAAATAAAGTATTTGCAAAGTTATTACCTACACTTTGGGCTGCAAAAAATATTACTGGAGATATGTTTCTAAAGTTATTTTCTCATGAAAATGTATCGGATTATTTTGAGTGCGATTTCTGGCATAAAGATAACTCAGAAAATGGTGCTAGCAGGTATGGTTCATCTCAAAAATCATATGGAATTATTTATGATCTAATTTGGGATTCCTTAAAAAATGTTTTAGATGAAATAATTCCTGAAAAAAATACTATTAACATTTGAACTGAAACAAACTTTATTGCCAGGGATATAAGTACATTTCTAATTGTGGATACCCTGCGAATTCTGCCGCAGGGTATTGATATAATTCTGGGGACACAATACTTAATTAACAAGAGAAAATTAATGTACTTGAGGGGATACTTAGTAGGGCAGTGGTCAAAAAGTAAGTTGATGGAGAGTCTAAGAGAGATGACTGTTCGGTTTAATAAAGTGCATGTCTTTGAAGGTGACTATATTCGGTTTAAACCCTAAAAGGAGGTTGAATATGATTGACCACGGGCTTACGCGTGAGATAAAGGAGTTTGCATTACAACAATTAGGCACGGATCTGGTCGGTGTCGCCAGTGTCGAGAGGTTCGCCGAGGCTCCGGCCGGCCACCGGCCTGAGGAGCTTTTACCCGGAGCCAGAAGCGTCATCGTCATGGCTGGCCGGATGCTTGACTCGACTTTTCTGTCACCCAACCCTAGGGTTTACATCCTGCGCTACAGCCAACTTCGCCTGCATTACCAGGATATCGGATACGAAATGTGTCGTTTCCTTGAAGACAAAGGATACCCAACCATAAACTTTCCCTCTACCGCGCCTCAGGACAGCGGACCGGTCGGCAGGCTCGTCTTTGCCGACTTCTCACACAGGCATGCCGCCGAACTGGCCGGTCTTGGTCAAATAGGCCTCAATCGCCTCTTAATTACTCCCCGGTTTGGCCCTCGAGTCTGGTTAATGTCAGTCATCACCACCGCCGAACTTGCTGCCGACCCCATGGTGTCAGGAGAGGTCTGTCCCGGGAGAGACTGCAATATTTGCATCGAGAAATGTCCCGAGTATGCCCTTTCTTCAGATGGTATGGACGTCAACAAGTGTCTCCAGGGTTATGGCCGGTTTGGGCTTCTTGGTATCATCAGACTCATTCGGGAGGCTATGAAAGAAAAAGACCCTGATAAGCGAGACAAGGTCCTTTTTGGGCCGAAGTTATGGACTCTGTGGATGGTCCTGCAGTACCAGGGCGGCCCATCCATGTGCAACGCGTGTATCTCAGCCTGTCCTGTGGGCTGGAAGGCTGACCATACAGCGCGCATAAGTGTCAGCGCCGAAACCCCGACCGTACCGGTCCATGAGTTCGATCGCGAGAAACAGTAGAATAAAAAATACAAATAGTTAGGAGATAATCAACGGTGAAGGGGAGGGGAGCAGGAGTTGATATGGACGAAGGAATTCTTTTGGTAGCGCAAGGCTGTCGAAAATGATATAATTTTTTGATGATGGGTCAGGCACAATAGACTTATTGGAAGCAGGGAAACTTGATATATAAAACAATCCCTTTTTTATTAATCGTTGGAGTTTTTATTAGGTGATTGTAAAAGATTTGGCACCATAATATAATGGTGTCATGGACATAAAGTCATTCGAACATACCGTAAAGACTGAGAATATAGCTCGGCGGTTTTTAGTAAAGTTGTGTTGGAAAAACTAC
>JBFLWQ010000018.1 GCA_040757775.1 Thermodesulfobacteriota bacterium | reverse complement strand
TAGGTCCGCCGCTCGTCTTCTATCCCAGGGGAGATATTCCGACTCCAAATTTACCATTTCTCCGAGGACAGAAAAGTGGACAATTCATTTGTTACAAAAGCGGACAATTCTATTTGTTGACAACAGTTTTTTGTCTGTTGAATTCTGTCTCGTTGTGATTTATAGTTAACTCAAGAGGGGAATATATGGTGGTAAAAACGGAGAAGTTCCAGCTTTATCTGGGGGTTTTTTTGATATCAATATCCACCTTGGGTTTTGAAGTCTCATTGACCAGGATTTTCTCGGTTTCCTTGTGGTATCATTTTGCCTTCATGGTTATCAGTATCGCCATGCTTGGTTTTGGTGCCAGTGGTTCCTTTTTGATGCTGTTCCCCACGATTGTAAGTAAGAAGCTCTCAAGATTACTTTCTCTCTCTGCTATGTTTTTTTCTGTATCGGTTCTTCTATCTTACCTTATTGTAAACCAAATCCCTTTTGATCCAGCAAGGCTCTCCTGGGACTATAATCAGATTTTCTATATTCTGTTCTACTATTTCTTCCTTTCTATACCCTTTTTCTTTTCTGGATTAACCATTGCTATCGCTATTTCAAGGCTACCAGAAAAAATTGGATATATATATTTTTCAGATTTGCTGGGAGCAGGGTTAGGTTGTTTGCTTGTCTTGGCGACCTTTTCGATATTCGGTGATTTTGGAGGGGTTATAATACCTGCTGCCTTTGGAATATTATCATCCTTGTCTTTTGGTTTCAGACGTCATAAGATACTTAATCTCTTCGGTGTGCTTCTATTGCTCCTTTTTGTATTTCTGTTATTATCAAGACCCCATTTTATGATGATCAACATTTCACCTTATAAAGAGCTAATGACGGCATTAAGGTATCCTGACTCCAGGCTTGTAGATACTAAATGGAATTCTTTCTCAAGGGTTGACATAGTTGATAGTCCGGCAGTTAGATTTGCTCCCGGACTGAGTCTCCGTTATCTAAAACCCATACCTTACCAGATGGGTATTGCCGTCGATGGGGAAAATCTCAATGCTATGACCAGATTCGATGGGAGAAGAGAGGGAATCCAGTTTACCTCTTACCTTCCATCGGCTGTAGCCTTCTATCTTAGAAATATTCGAGATGTCCTCGTCCTGGAACCGATGGGTGGTCTGGATGTATTAACGGCTATATATCATGGTGCAAGATCTATTACTGGTGTAGAGATAAATCCATTGATAGTTAATGCGTTAAAGAGGGAATGCGGGGGATTTGTAGGAAACATATATCATAATGAGAAGGTTAAAATTAGAATTGAGGGGAGTAGAGGTTATCTCCGTAGCACTGATAAGAGGTTTGATCTTATTCAGGTTTCCATTTCCAATACCCTTGGGGCATCTTCCACCGGGATCTACGGTATGTCTGAAGACTATGTCTTTACTGAGGAGGCATTTATAGACTATTATAAACACTTAAATGAAAATGGTTTCTTATCTGTCACTAAATACCTGCTCCCTCCTCCCAGGACAGAATTAAGGATTGTTTCTGTTATTCTTTCATCTCTTGAGAGAATGGGGATCGAAAGTCCTGAACGACACATAGCGATAATACGCAGTTGGGGAACTATTACTTTTCTCCTTAAGCGTAATATAATAAGTCATGAGGAAATGTTAAACCTGAATGAATTCTGTACTAAACGACGTTTTGACTTAGTCTATTATCCAGGGATTAAAAGAGAGGAGGTTAATGTCTTTAATAGATTTAAAGAACCTGTTTATTACAACCTTATCTCTCAGATAATAGACAAAAGCAAAAGGGAGGAGCTATACCAGCACTACCTCTTTAATGTAAGATCGGTTACAGATGACAGGCCGTTTTTCTATCATTTCTTTAGATGGGATAGATTGAAAGAACTTTACCTCAGTGTTGGGGAGAAATGGCAGCCTTTTGTAGAAGGGGCTTATTTGCTTCCTGTAGTGTTAGTACAGGCGATATTCTTGAGTATTATATTAATCATACTCCCTGTCTTTTTAAAGAGGAAAAAGGAGGAAAAAAAGTATCTTCAGAAAGGAAAAGGGCTTTTTCTTTTATATTTTTTCTTGATTGGAATGGGTTTTATGTTTATTGAGATATCATTGATTCAAAAGTTTATTTTATTCTTAGGACATCCTGCATATGCCATATCAATAGTGCTCTTTGCAATACTGATTTCATCTGGAGCAGGGAGCTATCTGTCAAGGTGGCTGGTCAAAACAGGGATATTTTGTGTTGACTGGATAATCTTGATATTAGCTGGAATGATATTATTTTATACCATGGCTCTACCCTATATCTTTACACTTGCCCTTGGGGGAAATATCTTCCTCAGACAGGCATATACTGTCCTCCTTTTGATACCCTTAGGCATTTTGATGGGAATGCCCTTTCCTATTGGAATCGGCATACTAAATAAATACTCCAGGGGTATTATCCCCTGGGCATGGTGTGTCAACGGCTGTTCATCAGTCTTAAGTTCTATCACAGCCGTGATAGTAGCCCTCTCCTGGGGATTTACCGGTGTCTTAATCTGTTCTGCAGGAGCGTACCTTATAGGACTAATATGTATAAAAGGGGGGATAAGGTAGATTCAATGGACATAACCTGGGCCTTTGTTACCACCTTTCTCCAGCATCTGGTCTAACTTCAACTCTTCTATTTTGAGAAAGAACTTTTCTATTTCACTTTCTGTATATCTGGCCAAAACTTCAAGCTCGGTCATATCGATTTTTATGCCTATCATTTTTGCAAAAACCTCAAGTATAACCTGGGAGGATCTTGGATTTTCTATCTGAGTCGCATAGTAGGGCATTTCGCCAAGCAGGCAAATACCTTCTATACCCCTTTCCTTGGCTACCCCAAGTATTACTCCGTTCATACCACCGACATGACCGTCATTCATAGATAATACATTATTGTTTTCTAACTTCTCCAGGAGTTCTTTGCTGGTAGCTACTCCCCAGACTTTTGGTTTCTCCTTATAGTGGGTGTCTATAGCAAATGCTGCAAAAGAGTATACCATTTTGACCTTAAACCTTTCTGCAACATCCAAAACCATATCAGCAAACTCATATTCCCTGCCAGAAAGAGGTTGAGCATCTCCTACAAAGAATATAATGTCATTCTCTGCCTCCTCATTTTTCTTATAATAAAATTTATTCTCCGGTAGTTTTATTGGCTCTATCAGATTGTTTCTAATGTAGACTATGTTAGACTGAAAAAACCCGGCAGGATTTATTATGCCGAATTCTTCAGCTCTCAGTTTTTCTCTCATATAGGTTGCTGCTTTTAAAGCAACGTTTCCCATGCCAGGCCACGCTGCAATCATGTAGGGATTCCTTAATTCTGGTTCTTTGTAGAGCTTTATGGGTGAAGCGGTTTCTCTTTGATCTTTGTTTTTCGTCATTATTTAGCCTCATAGAACGAACTGTTTTTACCTTTTTTTCAATGCATCCCCAGTCATGGGGACAAAGACAACCCCGGATAAGTGTTTGACCTCAAGTTCGCCTTTTACCTTTGTAATAAGTGTTAATGTTTGATAATAAGTAGTGCTTCCCAGAGGGATTAGCAATTTCCCTCCTTGTTTCAGCTGGTTGATCAATGAAGGAGGAATATGATTTGCTGCACAGGTTACAATGATAGCATCAAAAGGAGCATGTTCTTCCCATCCAAAGTAGCCGTCCCCGAACTTTACCAGGACATTTTTATACCCCAAATCCCTTAACCTGGACTTAGCCTTTTCAGCTAATTCTTCTCTTATCTCGATGGAATATACCTTGTCGGTCAATTCGGATAGAACAGCCGCTTGATAACCAGAACCAGTACCGATTTCCAATACCTTTTGACCATGCCTCACATCCAGTATCTGGGTCATTAAGGCAACGATATAAGGCTGAGATATGGTTTGTCCCTCTCCAATGGGTAAAGGCCGATCAGCATAAGCCATCTTTTTCAAACTGTCGTCAACAAAGAGGTGTCTTGGCACCTTTCGCATTACAGCAAGGACCCTCTTGTCAACGATATCCCTTCCGCAGAGGTTCCTCTCCACCATTCGTTCTCTGGCTGCAATATATGGATCATCTTTGGCAAAAATCGGTAAAGAAGCCAAAAGAAAGGTTATTATCAGAAAGCTTCTCATAAAATATCTCATAATTAGAACCTAACCTGTCAATTCAAAGTTGCTCACATTAATTGATATTAAGGGGTTTAGTTAATTCTTTTTCCATACATGACACTTCCATGCTTTACGGTTATAATGTACTCGATTTCCTCTCCTATCTCAGGTTTTGTCTCAAATTCCTTTAATATTACTGCCTTCCCATCCTTTGTCTCAATTAATGGCAGTCCATCGAGTCTGCGAAATGAACTCACAACGCCCTTATGAATGTTTTCCTCCTCTTCCGGAGGTTTGACATTATGGACTTTACAGGTAAGGCTTTTTGCAGAAGAATCTTTATCATTTGAATTGTCTTTTACGGACATATTTACTCCTTGTCTTTAAAATAGTTGGCTGTTTGGATAACAACCTGTTTGCGTTCAATCATTATTAATCAGTCTTTAACTTTGGTGTCTTTTAAGGGTTGATCCTCAACCGTACACGATTTTTTCATTCATGTGTTAATACCGAGCTTTGGTAACACCCACGTATTCAATACAAAATATACAGCTAAAATCGATATAACAATCACGATTTCTTTCATTGTTCTCTCCTTTTAAGGGTTGCTCCCGAACCTTCAGACCCCTTTAACAAAAAGGAACCTTTTTGAAAAAAATATATGACTTCTCTTCAATTTGTCAAGGGAAATCTGGTTGCCATTATGTACTTTGATATCTGAGGGACAGGCATCAATTCATCGACAATCCGTAATTAGAAAATCTCTTCTTCTATTCTTGACATTTGAACCTTTCTTTGAAATACTTCTAAAAAACCCTTTGAAAAATGCCCAATTTGTCATTGCGAATCCGCCAGAGGCGGATGAAGCAATCTCATAACGTGTTGATTAGAGATTGCCGCGCCTGCCTGCGGTAGGCAGATTGCCCCGCTCCTCTCAATGACAGTTTGTATGGATTTTCAAAGCTCTCTTCTATTTTACGAAACCATCACTTTATAAGAGGTAAAACTATGGATAATAAAACCCTGGATGAAGGGATAGACAAGGTTTCAGGCTTAATTGTCAAAGCCAAGAGTATCGTGATCTTTACCGGGGCAGGTGTAAGTACTGAATCAGGCATCCCAGATTTTAGAAGCCCTGGAGGGCTTTGGGATAAGTATAACCCTGAAGATTTTCTCTACCAAAGATTTCTGGCAAGTGAGGAGTCAAGGGAAAAGTATTGGAAGATGAACTCGGAGCTCTACTATACACTCGCTGGTGCTAAGGTTAATAAAGCCCATTATGCGATTGTTGAGATGGAAAAGATGGGGAAACTCGATTGTGTTATTACCCAAAATATAGACAATCTGCACCAGAAAGCAGGGCTTCCTGATGACAAAGTAATTGAGCTCCATGGAACCAATATGTGGGTCAACTGCTTGACTTGTAAAAAAAGATACTCAAGAGAAGAAATCCAGGGGAGATTGGAAAAGGGGATAAAGATACCCTATTGTGACGATTGTGGGGGCATATTGAAACCGGCTACTATATCATTCGGTCAACCTATGCCCTTTGAGGAGACTAAGGAGGCTGAAAGAAGGTCAAGATTAGCCGACCTTTTTATTGTAATTGGTTCATCTCTGGTGGTTCAACCCGCCGCCCTGATGCCATTGTATGCCAGAGAGGGAGGAGCTAAGCTGGTTATAATTAATATGGAGAATACTCCCTACGACAGAAATGCTGATGTAGTTCTTTATGGGAAGGCAGGAGAAATAATGGAAAAATTAGTACACAACGTAAAAGGTATACTGCAGTTTCAAAAAAAGTGAGTCCTTGGATGTTTTTCAAGATGTAATTATTAATGGAGGGAGAATGTGCCAAGATTCTTCATTGAAAAGGGCAGTATAAGGGACAATATAGGGACAATAGTTGGAGAAGACGTTAAGCATATAAGCAGGGTCCTCAGGCTTGGCGTGGGAGATAAGGTAGTTCTTTTTGATGATGCCGGTTGGGAGTATCATGCCAGGATTAAAGAAAGCAGTTCAAGAGAACTTAGGGTGTACGTATTTAAAAAATTTCTTCCCCGGAGGGAATCTCCCATAGAGATTATCTTAGGACAAGGGTTGCCTAAACCCCCCAAGATGGACCTTATTGTTCAAAAGGGAACAGAACTGGGGATTTCTGAAATCCTTCCTTTTAATTCAGATCGTTCTGTTCCAAAGCTCACATATGATAAATCACTTAAAAAGGTAGAACGCTGGCGGAAAATAGCATTGGAGGCTACCAAACAATGCGGCAGAAACTTTCCCCCTTTCATTGCCTTCCCTGTTGATTTTTCAGAGATTCTAAGCAAGGATTTAAAAGATACTTTTAAACTTATTCTATGGGAGGAAGAAGAGGCTATTGGTTTAAAGGCAGTGCTTGACCTGAATCCAGATGCAAATAAATTCTTTGTGTTGGTTGGTCCAGAGGGAGGATTTAGCAGCAGTGAAATAAGAAAAGCCCGTGAAGCAGGTTTTAATGTGGCGAACATGGGTATCAGGATATTACGGAGTGAAACGGCGAGTATAAGTATATTGAGCGTAATCCAGCATAGATTTGGGGATTTGAATTGAATATGCTTGACCAGTCATAAAGGGTGTGTTAAGTTAAAAATGGTATACATAGGGGAGATAGAAAAATGAAATGTCCTAAATGTGGATTTACCAGTTTTGACTATCTTGATAACTGCAAAAGGTGTGGCACGGAACTATTAGAACTAAAGAAAAATCTTAATATTTTATCAGTGGTACCCAGAGCCGGTAGCAGAGATGAATTTCAAACTAAATTGGATGCCGGTGTTCCAGAGGTACAAGCGATGATTGACACTATGGATTCTTTTATTCAACCAGATCCCGAGGCTTTGAAAGAAGAACCTGTAATAGAGGCGATAGACCATGAGATAGAAGATCAAGAGGGGATGGTTTTGGAGGATTTGCCCGAGATAGAAGCGGAAGACAAAGAAGATTTGGAGATCCATATAGATTTAGGCTTTGAGGATAAAACAGAAAAACTATTCTCTATGGAAGTGGGTTTGGAAGGGGAAACTGCGGAGAAGGAAGCAGATGCAGAGATTGTGCTTACTGAGATTAGTGCGGGTGATGAAAGTTCAGAGGAACCCTTAAAACTTGAACTAGAAGAGCCCAGTGTTCTTCCAGAGCTTACGTTGGAAGAGGGGCTAGAAGAATTTTCCGAAGAGAAAGGTGCAGATACAGAGACAGAGATAGAACTACCTGAGGTTAGTACAGGCGATGAGATATCGATAGGGTTAGAGGATAGTCACCTTGTGGAACCCGCTCAATCAGAGGAAGATATTGAGCTATCTCCCTTAGAGATTGAATCTCCGACAGAAGTAATATCTTTTCCAGAACAGCAAGAAGAGAATATAGAAACTATCAATTTAGACCCTATAAATATAGAGGTTATAGAATTTGAGGAAGAAGAACCTTCATCAGATGAAGAGTCAAAGTGATAGATATGGAATTCAGCACTGTAGAGTATCATCCTTCTGAAAACGACCAGATGACGAATCCAGAAGAAGGTCTGAAGCCCGGTCTTATTGAGGAAGGCAACCTGAATAAGAAAGCAGGTTTTTGGATAAGGGCACTGGCATTCTCTATAGACAATATGATACTTCAAGTTATATATGCGGTCTTTTTTATTGCGGGTGGTCTGGCTGTATATTTAGCCTCAGAAACGCAAGATTGGTTTATGATTTTGGACCGAGTGTTAATGCTTACCATACCATACAATATAGTTATTCTGGCAATTACAATAGGCTATTTTACTTACCTCCACGGTTCTACAGGGCAGACCATAGGTAAAATGATCTGCCAGCTAAAGGTTATCCAAGAAAACGGTGAACCATTAAGCTATGGCAAATCGTTTTTAAGATGGGTTGGGTACTTAGTGTCTGCTGTTGTACTCAATATAGGTTTTCTGTGGGTAGCCTTCGATAAGAATAAGCAGGGATGGCATGATAAGATTGCAGGAACCTATGTAATAGAGTTGGCACACGAAAAGACTTGACAACTTTTTTGTTTTCTAATATATACAAAAATACAAAATGGAGTAAAAAGCTGTAGAATACTGTAGCGCCGAGATAGCTCAGTCGGTAGAGCAGAGGACTGAAAATCCTCGTGTCCCCAGTTCGATTCTGGGTCTCGGCACCACGAGCATTAAGGGGTAAGCTATTCAATTGCTCACCCCTTTTTTCTTTCTCGTGAAAAAATTTAAGTTGTTTTAGAACCAACGTCCCTACCCTACCTGGTCATAGCCCCGCTTTTCTCTGGGTCTAATTACTTTCTAGTCTTCTTCTCGGAGCGAAGGACAGTTAGAAGCCAGACTGGTTTCCAGGCCTCAGAAAATTATAACGGTGGGTCAAGATCCTGTTTCCATTCGGCCACGACCTTAGAGTGTTCAATACTACTCTGACTTTCTCCATCCCGTTATGGAGACGTATTTTTGACCAACAGGGTCAACTTTATATATCTTTGATGAATTCCCGCCTTTGTGGCTTTGCGGACTGTACGTGATAGGATTACAGAGTTCTCCGGTCTCATAATTCTTTAGACTCTCAAGAGCCCCTATCAGTTCCTCTTCGTCAAGACCCTTACCTGCTCTTCTGAGTCCTTCAACTAAAACAGTTGTCATGACCCATCCATATGTGTATGCTGTCCCACGGTAGGGCTTTTCCGTTCCCGGGTGATATTTGAGCGTAACTTCCCTCATGGTTGCTACCCCCTCCCCTTCACCATACCAGGGAGACATAGCATGAATCGAATAGGCCTGCTCTCCGGCATCACCAATATGATTCAAACCCTCCGTGAGCATCGCGGCATAACTAGTAAAGACCGGTATCTTTAATCCCATCTTCTTCAATTCCCTTAGTAATGTAACGGCCGTCGCCGTAATGGTTCCGCCAGTAAGTACGCAATTTACTTTGTACTTCCTTAAACTCATTACCTGGGTAGCAGCATCTAATGCTCCGGGCATTAGAACCTCTCTCGTTACTGGTTCTAAGTTGTATTTTTTTAACCTGGGTAGTGCAGCTCTCAAATCTGTCTTTCCAGCTTCAGTATCAGGATAAATCAAACCGATCCTTGGTTCTTTCAGGTTGTAATCTTTGACCATATAGTCCACAAGGGTTCCCATCTGGCCTTCATAGGTATCACTGGTAATAAATAGGTATCGTTTGTAGGGTTCAACAGCAAGCTCAGTAAATGGCAGGCACATAGTTGGCAACTTGTCTTTTTGGATTCTTCTCCAGAGCACGGGAACAAAACTTGCCGAACCAGGACCTATGAGGGCAAATATTCTGTCTTTGTAAACCAACTTCTTGAATGCCGAAATGGTGGCAGGAATCGAATAACGGTCATCTTCCACCAGTATCTTTAACTGTCTTCCATGAACACCACCATGTTCATTAATGTGCCTAGCATAAGTTCTCACAGCCTGGGCTGCTAAAGCAAGTATGGATGATGCAGGGCCCGTTTGGTCTCCGATAAAACCTATTTTTATCGTCGTATCCGATACTCCTCTGACCTCTTTTGCCTGACTAATAGAACTACTAATGAAACAAATACTTCCCAACAATGCAATTGGCACGAATGCGGTTCTTTTCAGCTTCATA
Organism: Thermodesulfobacteriota bacterium; assembly: GCA_040757775.1. NCBI lineage: Bacteria > Pseudomonadati > Thermodesulfobacteriota > Thermodesulfobacteriota bacterium. Next base: position 58,145 of record JBFLWQ010000018.1, on the reverse strand, counting down.
CTCCATCTCCTTTCTGCTAATGATAATTTGGTCAAATCCATAACGTCAAGAGACTTTGAGGGGAAAATTACTTCTCTAACTTTATCCAATCTGATATGGGGGTCAACAGTCCTTCTTCTACATTGGCTTTGTACATCTTTACATATCTCGACCCTTTATGGTCATTAGGCCCAAAGGTAACTGGTCCACACAACCCTTCCATATCTAAATCCTTAATTGATTCCAAGGCATCGACAAAAGTCTCACCGTCCAGATCTCTCCCGGCCCTTTTCAACCCTTCAGTAACTATCATAGCATCTCCCCATCCCTGAGTATACGCCTTCGGTCTATACGGCTTTTCTGTCCCGGGGTGATACCTAAGAGTAACTTCCCTCATTTCCTGCAAGGCACTCCCCTTATCATACCATGAACTGTATATTGCCATACCTTTGTAATTAGATGATGCTTTTCCCGAAACCTTAATAACATCCTCAGCACACGTATACTGTGTCCCCAGAAACGGTATCTCTTTTATGCCCACCTTCATTGCTGATTTCATCATTACGATCGAATTGTCAATCAGAAGATGCATTACAATAAAATCCGGCTTCTCTCTCTTGATAAGGAGTGCCTGAGAAGTAGCATCCAAGACTCCTGGGTTCACAATCTCAAAAGTAGTTATGTCTATTCCATATTCATCTTTGTGTTCTTTTGCTGCCTTCAAACCAAGCTTGCCATGTTCAGTATCGCTATAAATAAAGGCAATCCTGGAATTTTTCTTCTTAAGATCTCTAACTATATATTGATATATGAATTGAATTTGATCCTCATATGTAGACCCATTTGCAAACATATAGCGCTTGGGCGGTATTACAACTCGGTCAGACGAAGGGGGAAGAATAGAGGGCAGCTTATCCTTAAGAATAGTAGAGGTAAGGGCAAACATGCCATGACTTGATGCCGGACCCAATAATACAAGTATCTTATCCCTCAGCAAAAGCTTCTTATATGCAGATATAGTTAAAGGGATAGAATACCTGTCGTCTTCAATTATCAGTTCTATCTTTCGTCCATTGATTCCACCTTTTTCATTCACCCACCGAAAATAGTTTTTAAATCCTTGGGAGGCAGGAACAGTCAAAGGACTTGCCGGCCCTGTCTGATCATATATAACCCCTATTTTGATTAAATCTTTGGTTACTCCTCTCACTTCCTTTGCATACGCAATGGGGGCGATAAAAAGAATTATAAAAAGCGTTATCAAGATGGGGCATTTAAAAATTTTCTGTTTCACAGCTTTAGCCTCCTTTCCCAAAATATTCTTCCTTTTTCCAAAAGATTAAGGGACATAAACAAAAAAGGCGTCCCCCTCTTTGCTCCCTATAATCTCAGGAACTAAAGAAAAACGCCTTCATAATTACCCCTTTGTGATTAGGGTTTATAAAATTATCACTGTTACTTAACCATAGACTTACCTATACCTCAACTATCAGGCAAAATCCAGTCTTTTTTTGCTCTTCTTACAAGGCTGTATTAAGGGCGCTAAATTTTCACAAAAAACGTACAGGGGGAATGTATGAAACTTGTTCGCCCCACATCGGGCCATACTCCCCCCCTGCCATTTGGGTATCTCCCTCTAGTCAATTTTGGCAATTCTCTCGTGACGCTAGGCCTACGGCATCGATTCGCTCAGACACTCGTCTTGCGATTGATAGTTTCTCGGCTAACAACAGTTGAGAATCGAGAATACAGCCGTTCGCTACCCGATGCACTGTAATGTTCTGTCAATTATTGTGTTCTGTAAGCCCTCACTTAGGTCAATGAAATACGCAGAGAAGCCGCAGACGCGCACAATCAACTCGTGGTATTCCTGGGGTCGCTTTTGAGCGGCTTTTAGAGTCTCACTGTCAACAACGGAGAACTGAATATGGTGACTCCCTATGTCTGCCCATGTTCTCAGGTAATCTGTAAACACTCCGGCAAATTGATCTTGCAGATATAGTGGAGAAAACGTTTGATTGTGTAAAGTATTCCAGAGTTTTCGATGGTCTAACTTAGATAATGACATTAAGACCGCGGTTGGACCGTTCTTGTCTCTTCCCATGATCGGTGAAATACTTCCATCCGCGAATGTCTCCCCTGCAAATCTTCCATCAGGGGTCGCGGCTGTTAGTCCGGAATAACCATAATGGAGCGTCGCCGCACTTCCATCTACTATTCCAGGAACCCATTGACCGCTCGTGTACGTCTTTATACTACTCAATCTTTCTGCAATCTTCTCGTACAATTCCTTAACGACCAAATCGGCGTAATCTTCATCATTGCCAAATTTAGGTGCATTCAGGCACATCTGTCGCAATTCTTCAGCGCCTTTCCAATTATTCTTTAAGGCAGTTATTAAGTTTTCTATTGTTAACTTCTTATCGTCGAAGACGAGTTTTTTTATAGCCGTTAATGAATCCGCAGCGTTAATGCCTCCTATCATCATAACGTCACTATATGGCATGTACGTCCACTTCCGCAATTCCTGGCCCCTTTCTATGCACCCATCGAGTAAGGCCGAAAGGAACGGCCTTTGGAGGTACTCTTCATACAATCTGTTTGCTATGTTTGATATAGAGAAAAGGCCCCTTGCGGCAAAATCAATCTGGTCCAGTAATGCACCCATTATTTCATCAATCGATTTCAAGTCGGAAGGATCTTTCGTGGAGACTCCAAGCTGTTCACCAGTTTTTATATCCTTCCCTTGGTTTAACGCAAGTTCCAGAGCTTTCGGTACCATAACAGATCCAGCAGTGGGATTTCTGTGAACTATGTTTTTACCCGGGATTACGGGCCACATACAGCTATTAATAGCGTAATCCCTTGCTTCTTCTTCTGGAACACCGAAGCTGACAAGTCTGGGGATATTAAAACGGTCGTTAAAAAAGGCAGGTTGAGAGACACCGGTACTGAGCACCTCCGTGGCTTTCAATAACAGCTCTCGGGGCGTCTTTTCATGAACCCTTAGAGCCAGGGGTGGCTGCAACATATTAATTTCCTTAATGGAGTCCAAAACCAAATAGGTGATTTCGTTAGTGATGTCTTCACCCTTGCTGTCGACCCCCCCGATCGTAACTGTCTGCCAGCCAAGGCCTCCCCCGCCCGAACCTGACCACACAGGCGGGTGGAGAAATCCTGTGCTCAGGAAGTTAACCCACATATGCTCAAGAAGTTCTTGTGCCTGATCTCTCGTAATCCTGCCCGCATCGAGATCCTTTCTGTAAAAAGGGTAGAATATTTTGTCGAATCTTGTACCGCTCCCTACTTGAGGTTCTTCTATAAATCCTACAAGCAGATGGATGAACCAAAAGCACTGAAGTGCTTCATGAAATGTCCTGCAGGGGTTGGCAGGAACCCACTTGCAAATATCTGCGATCTTCTCCAGCTCCTCTTTTCTTTCCCCATCCTCTTCATCGGCAGCCATTTCCATGGCCAGTTGCGAATATCTTTCTGCCCACTTGATGGTACCTTCCAAAGTTATTCTCATCGCCGTTAGGTCTCTTCTTTGATCCAGATAGTCCTTGGGGCTTATGATTAATGCTTCATAATCTTGATCTAATTGTCTTAGCCTCTCGTCTGTTTCTCTGGCTATTCCATTGAGTCCGATGGTGAAAACCTTCTCATAGTTAGGAGTGCCCATGTCCCATTGATAGGCCCAGAAGGAAAGTCCCTTGAAGAAAAGGTGTTCTTTCGAGCTCTCCGGTATGAGGTCTCTTTCCATACCGTGGACCGCCCTCGTCTTCCAGTATTTGTGTATTGAGATCATTTCATCTTTTTCTTCATTAGAAAGTAGATCCTTATACGCGCCATTTGGGGTGCAGATAGTTTTTTCTAGCCAGCGCCACTGGAGGTCAGGGTAGTGTGCTACCTTATTCGGACTACTCGCAAAATTACCTACCAATACTTGACGGGGTTCGATGTAAATGGTCATGTTTTCCAAGATATGAACAAAGGCTTTCGCCCTCTTTATAACCATAGGCTCGTGTTCGTTTTGTTTGTAGGCTTCTGTAATGAGCCTCGCTCTATCCATGCAAAGTCCTACCTCCATCTCTTGACGGAAGGGACTTCCTTCACTGCTTCCCCTCTCTCTTTCCAGGCCACGGGAAACCAATCGGTGAGTTTTGATCACTACGTTTTTCTTCAGACTCTGTGTCCTCTCGCTCACTTACGTACCTCCTTTCCTTTTGAACCCATCAATTGGGGATTTCGTACTAATAAATCCGGTCTTTTGATAACAGCTCAGAACAGGCCGTAATACCCTGCCCCCGATTTGAATTGAAGAATTTAACCATATCCTTACTTATACCTCAATTATCATGTGAAATCCAGTCCTTTTTCGCTTTTCTTACAAGGCTGTATTAAGGAGCAAAATTTCACAAAAACGTATGTAGTGAATATATAAAACTTATCCACCCCACCTCTGCCCATACCCCCCCGTACCCAGTTATTTTTCTACTAACATTTTGCTGCCAATCTTACAACGCCACTTCTATTGCTTTTAATTCGACATCAAAATCTTGAAGCCTTTTCCCATTTAGCCAATCAAATTCATTGCTTCTTGTTAAGATATAAGGCATCCGTTTCGCCGAATTGTGTATTTCACTCATGAACGCATTTGCCGGTTTGGTAATGACGGTATAGGTTTTATATATTTCACCAGTTTTCTTTTCCACCCATTCGCTCCAGAGTCCTGCAAAGGCAAATGGTTCATCTGTTGGCATGGATATCAAATACTTTTGTTTATGTTTCCCTTTTTCATCTAACCATTTCCATTCATAAAAACCATCAACCAGCACAAGGCATCGTTTACTTACGGAATCCCTGAAAGAGGGTTTTTCGTGAATGGTTTCGATTCTGGCATTAAGGGTATGCTTTCTGATTGCAGTATCCTTTGCCCAATGTGGAATCAGTCCCCAGGAAAATAATTGAATTTTTGTCTTTTCAGAATTGGTAATCACCGGCGTTTTAGGAAACTGGAAGCCGTTGTAGTTAGAAGGCGAAAAAGAATCTGGACTGTCAAACGCGGCGTTGAAACGATTAGACAGTTCAACGGCAGTCTTGGATTGTTTAAAGAAAAAGCACATTAGACGTGTACAGTGATTATTTCGTTAAGATCGGTGGTATAACGCGGGGACAATCTTTCCTGTCTCATTTTCCAAACTTTATCCAAATCTTGTGAACCCAGTTTAATTGTATGCTGCCCGAAAATAGCATTGATATTGTCGATTGCCTGCATGATAGGTTTATGTTTCGGGTTGCTGTCTTCAAATAATTTTAACTGATGTTGGTTTTCGGGTCTAATGTCCATTACAATAACACCTGCTTTTTTGTAATGAAATCCATCCCTGAATATTTTTTCCAATGCCTGTGTTGCAAATTTCGCCAGTTCTATGCTGGAATTTGTTGCAAATGGAAACTTAACAATAATGTTACGGCTATATTGTGGTAAATCCTCCCGATGCCCGTTGGTGTGTATAAAAACCATAACGGCGTTACAACAGGATTTTTGCTGGCGAAGTTTTTCAGCACAGGAAACCGCAAACGTAACAATTCTTTCTTTTAGCCGATCAAAATCGATATAATTTTCATCAAACGAACGGGTAGTAGCGATACTTTTTTTAGGTTGTGGTAATTCCATTGCTAAAGTCGGTATCCCCTGCAAATCATGTTTCAGGCGTAATCCAACAACACTCATGTTTTTCTTAACCCATGCATCATCCAGTTGTACAAAATCAAAGGCAGTATTAACATTGACAGCATTTAAGCGTTTAGTATGTTGCCGCCCGATACCCCAAACATCTTCGATTTTCAACCACTTTAATGCCTTGACCCGTTTTTCTTCATCATCGATTATATATACACCAGCAGTTTTTTCAGGAAATTTCTTGGCAATACGGTTAGCAACCTTCGCCAATGCTTTTGTAGATGCGATACCGACGCTGATCGGTATACCAGTCCACTTGATGACACGGCGGCGCATTTTTTCCCCGTATTCCTGCAGATTATATTTTTCAAAACCTTTCAGCTGCAGGAACGCTTCGTCTATGCTGTAAATTTCGATCTCCGGTGAGCAGTCGCTTAAGATGCTCATTACCCGCTGGCTCATATCGCCGTATAAAGGAAAATTTGCAGAGAAGACATGGACGCCATTTTTTTTAAACAGTCCTTCATTTTGAAAGGCGGGTGTGCCCATGGGGATGCCAACTGCTTTTGCTTCATTACTTCTGGCTATTACACAGCCATCATTATTAGATAAGACAACTACAGGTTTCCCTATAAGGTCAGGGCGGAATACCCTTTCACAGGAAACGTAGAAATTATTACAGTCCACTAATGCAAACATATATCAGAAGGATTTAATGACGTGCGTTACAATGCCCCATACAAGAAAATCATTCTCAGGTGTTATTTTTATGGGGTTATAGTCTTCATTTGCCGGAAGTAACCAACAGGTATTTTCTTCGATTTTTATTCTTTTAATAGTAAACTCTCCGTCGATGTAGCAAACCGCAACCTTACCATCAGCAGGCTCAATGCTTTTATCTATCACCAATAAATCACCATTACCAATTCCAGCATCTTGCATAGAAGAACCTTTCACCAGCCCATAGAAAGTTGCCGCAGGATGTTTAATAAGGTGTTTATTCAGGTCGATTGAAAGGTCTACAAAATCCAGTGCAGGTGAAGGAAATCCTGCGCTAATCCCCCCTGGAACTATCGGTAATAGAAGCTCGGTTTCCGAAGATGCAGAATAAATATCCAATATTTTAGATGAATGAACTTTTAAAGACGACATTGTATAACTATACAATAATTATTGTATATTAACAATTATAATTTAAATCAAATGAATGAATTTAGCAATTCATTGATTAGTATGGTGGGGAAAAGTTGAATTAAAAAAATGTGTGGGGTGGATATATAAAACGTATCCACCCCACATCGGGCCATACCCCCCAGGGGGTCTTTTTTCTGCTACCATTTTGCTACCATAACAAGCCAAATCCACAAAAAAGAAGAGATAACAGGTAAGAGCTAACTAGTTAATTTCTTTGCTCTTATTTTATCCTGTTATCTCTTGTTCGGCATCCTTAAGAGACTACTCTTCCTACCCAGTTATTTAAGCAACGATCAATCCACTTTCTTCCACTCTGTTACAGGGATAAATTTTTTCTTGAGAGGATCTACTCTGTAGATCCTTGTCCCCTGTGCTCCTCTGTGGCTTTTCGAGGTATACGTTATAGGAGCAAGGACTCCACCGGTATCATAATTATTAAGGCTCTCAAGGGCTTTTATTAATCCGTCTTCATCAAGGTCTTTGCCAGCCCTTCTTATCCCCTCGCTTAAAATTCTTAACTTCCCCCATCCGTAAGTATGTCCTGTACCACCATAAGCCTTATCTGCTCCGGGTAAATACCTCAATGTGACTTTCCTCATCTCTTCTACCCCTGGTCCTTCAGCATACCACGGAACGAGGCCGCTTGATATATAGGACTGACCTGCAGCATCACCAAGTTCAGTTACCTCATCAGAAAGCATTATCGCCCAGTTACTGAAGACCGGCACCTTTAATCCAAACTTCTTTAAATCCCTGAGCAGGGTAACAGCCATCGAGGCCATTACTCCGACATTCATGACACAATTGACATTTTTCCTCTTCAAACTCATCACCTGTGTGCTTACATCAAGTCCACCCACTATCGTTATCTCTTCTGTTACAGGTTCTATATTATATTCCTTCAGCCTCGAAAGAACGGCCTTCGCATCGCCTTTACCAGCCTCGGTATCAGGATGTACTAGCCCAATCCTCAGATTCTTTAACTTATAGTCTTTAACCAGGTAGTCTGTAAGAGCCATCATCTGCCGCTCATAGGTCTCAACGGCAATAAATACATATTTTTTAAAAGGCTCTACAGCAAGTTCAGTGAATGGCAAACACATAGTCGGCAACTTATCGTTCTGCCATCTATTCACTAAGGGCGGGACAAAACTCCCTGAACCAGGACCTATTAATGAAAATATTTTGTCTTTGAAAACTAATTTTTTATATGCCGCAACGGCGGTAGGTATTGAATAGTGGTCATCTTCTGAAATAATTTGTAACTTTCTTCCGTGAATACCCCCAAGTTCATTAATATATCTGGCATAATGCTGGATGCCTTTATCCATTGGGACTGTGGAACTTGCAGCAGGACCTGTATGGTCCATTATGGTGCCTATTTTTATCAGCTTATCTGTAACACCCCTCACATCTTTTGCGTGGCTAAAAGAGCCGTAAATCAAAAAAATACTCACCAACAACCCAACTGCCAACAATACATCCTTTCTCATCCGCATACAAAATCTCCCTTCTTTATTGTTCCATTCAAAGAATGGTAAAAAACTTCGCCTTTCGGCAAAGAGTTTAATGTATATAAATGGAATATAAAGTTTTAGTAAACACATCGAAGAGCGTATTTTAAAATATTACGCAAATTATGTATATTTTGAGAATTGAACAGGTCATTCTTAAACAAAAAAAGCGTTTTTCTCTTTACTCCTTACATTCTTGGAGAATTCAGAAAGACGCCCTTCATAATCACCCCTTTATGATTAGAATTAGAAACTCATTACTGTCATTTAACCATACACTTACCTATACCTCAATTATCAGTCAAAATCCAGTCTTTTTTCGCCTTTTCTGAGCCCGTTTTTATAAGGTTGTATATAGGAGGCAAAATTTCGAAAAAAACGTACGGGGCGAAAGTATGAAACTTATCCACCCCACATCGGGCCATACCCCCCAGGGGGTCTTTTTTCTGCTACCATTTTGCTACCATAACAAGCCAAATCCACAAAAAAGAAGATATAACAGGTAAGAGCTAAGTAGTTAATTTCTTTGCTCTTATTTTATCCTGTTATCTCTTGTTCGGCAATTGCAAATTCCTGAAAATCCTCGTGTCCCCAGTTCGATTCTGGGTCTCGGCACCACGAGCATTAAGGGGTAAGCTATTCAATTGCTCACCCCTTTTTTGTTTGGTGAATAGAGTAAACAGTTTTCCCCACCGGCATACCTCAACTACTTGAGGTGCTTGGGGTCTCTCCAATCCGTAACAGGCTCTAGAATCTTCTTTTCCACATTAGCCTTATATACTTTCCAGCTTCTATTTCCGTAATGGTTATTTTCCCCGTACGTGATAGGGGCTGATATACCTCCGCTGTCAAAATTCCTCATAGATTCAAAGCCACCTACGTAAGTTTCTACATCCAGATCTCTTCCTGCTCTCTTCATACCTTCAACCGCCACCATAGAAGTAAACCATCCCGCAGTGTACAACCGGCCTGTGAATAACTTCATCTCACTGGTTTTATACTTTTTTGTTATCTCCCTCATTAGCCTCACTCCAGAGCCCTCATCATACCACGAGGCGAATTTAGTAGTGCCATAGTAGTTCTTAGCGGCATCACGCGCTACCTCAACCAGGTACTCGGTACATGTGGCCCAGCTTCCAAGCACCGGTATCGCCAGACCATATTTTTTTAGTTCCCTGAGAAGTACATTACAGTTCTGAACGACTGAGCCACCAATTACCACACAATCGACGTTTGCCTTTTTAATGGCGAGTACCTGGGTGGTGGCTTCAATAGCTCCAAAATTCACAATTTCTTTGTCTGCCAATTTGATCCCGTATTGCTCTAACCTTTCCACGAAGCTATTAAAGTCCTGACGACCGGCTTCATGATCAGGTACTACCACGGCTATCCTTGGTTTCTTAAAAGGGAGATCATTCATTATGTAATCACAAAGCACGTACATCATTTCATTATATGTCCCACCGGGAATAAATATATACCTCTTCTGGGGCTTTATGTTGCTTTCAGCGAGACTGACTGGAAGTGTCGGCACCTTTTCCTTTTCTATCGATCGGTATAATGCAACTACAGGTGTTGTTCCTCCTGCGCCCAACAGCGCCAATATTTCGTCTTTGTATACAAGCTTCTTGAAGGCAGCAATAGCTATGGGTATGCTGTATCTCTCATCTTCAACAAGAACCTTTACCTTTCTTCCATGGATTCCTCCAGCCTCGTTAATATACCTGAAGTAGTTCTGGGCAGCAGCAGCATATGGAATCCCGCTGTCGGCGGTTGGGCCGGTCTGACCCATCATGACCCCGATCTTTATGGTATCATCAGTTACTCCTCTAACCTCTTTTGAATAGCCTGTCCCTGCTCCCACTGATAAAAGACAACTCATTAATAATGTGAACGAAACAACCAATAATTTTTTCATGGTACCCTCCTGTAATGGATATAAATGTAATATTGAGTTAGTTTGCATTTCCATTCGTATTTAAAAAACCTATAACAATGGAGAGGTGTTCTCCAGTTATTAATGGGAGCTTCTGTAAAAAGCATCGTTTTGACCCGCCCCATGGCATAAGGCGGTACAACTATTATCCGAAATTCTGTTCGGTTCTTTTGATAATAGAGTCTTGCAGTCCTTTGCTCAAATCCACAAAATAGGCGCTGTAGCCCGCTACCCTCACTATAAGATCCTGGTAATTCTCTGGCTTTTGTTGAGCAGCCAAGAGCGTCTTATGATCTACAACATTGAACTGGATGTGACTTATACCCAGATCCCCCCATGTTTTCAAATAGCTGAGAAAATTCTGCTTTGTATCCCCTTCAAGAACCGAGGGCAGAAACTTCTGGTTAAGAAGATGATTATATGTCTTCTCCGTACTTATCTTGCTGGCTGACTTCAGCACCGCCGTAGGTCCTTTATGATCTCCCCCTTGGATCGGAGCCAGAGTTGAATCAGAAAACGGATCTCCGTCCCTTCTCCCATCAGGCGTAGCAGGGGTATCATGAGCAAGCCCATACGTGGCCGAAACGCCGCTTCCGTCACCTTTACAGCGATTCCCAAACCGATCCGTAAATTCAGCTATTACCTCGGAAGTCCTATGGTGCACTTCGACGGCAATCTCATCAGCATAATCACAGTCATTTCCATATTTAGGCGCCTGAATCATCATCTGCTGTATATCCTCAAACCCCTGCCAGTTGTTGTCCATGGCTTTGATAAGCTCATCCATCGAAACCTTTTTATCCTCGAAAACAGCCTTCTTGACAGCAGTAATAGAATCGGCAACATTGGTTGGGCCGATAATTATACCAAGATCATGAATCATAGATGGATATGCCCATTGCCTGGTATCCTTGCCCTTCTCGATACATCCGTCTAACAGAGCCGAATAAAACGGTCTCGGCAGATATTTCTCGTATAGAGAACGACATATATTTTCTATCGCGACGAACTTGCCCCAGAAAAAGCGTAACTGTTCCAGATAGGCGTCCATCAAGTCATCTGCTGACTGGAAGGTTCTGGGGTCAGGGGTTGGTGCTCCGTATTGTTCCCCTGTTTTGGGGTCCACGCCCTGGTGAAGAGCCCACCACAGGCACTTAGGAAGCACAAAATACCCTATAGCCCTTCGCGCAATATTTTTCCCTGGAATCTCCAGGTAGACACATCCAGTTATACCATAGTCTCGTGCTTCTTCAAGGGGGACACCCCACTTGCCCAGAGCCGGAATTAAGGATTTATCATTGAACAGGGAAGGATATCCTATGCCTGTACGGATAACGTCAGTGACTTCCGAAAGAAGATTGTCCGGGGTGCCATCATGATACCGTAATGCAATACTCGGCTCCAGCAGCCTCATAGTCTTTGCCGTCTCTAGAACCAGATATGTCATTTCGTTGGTAACGTCTTCCCCTTTATCATCAACTCCCCCAAGGGTAATTCCCTGAAGGGATGCTACACCTCCATACACACTTGATACTGTTGGCGAATACGTAGTCCCCAGTTCCTGAAACTTCACCCACAGAAGCTGCATGAGCTCCAGTGCCTCATCCCTGGTGATTCTGCCGGCTCCAAGATCTCTTTCATAATAAGACCCGAAGACTTTATCGAACCGTACTCCGACACCCAAAGAGGAAAATTCTATGTACCTCACGACATGACTAAAATAGAATGATTGTAATGCCTCAAGCAGCGACCGGGGTGGATTCTCGGGGACCCATTGGCACGTATCTGCAATTTCCTCCAGTCGCTTCTTATCGGCTGGATCAACAGTCTTTGCGGCCATTTCACGGGCTTTCTCAGCATAACGATTTGCAAACCTCACAACCGCTTTCAGAGAGATGAGAACCGCCTGAAGAAATTCCTTCTGATCGATGTAGTCCAGAGGGACTGTTCGGTCGATCTCTATGAGCCTATGCTCCACCTCCTTGATTATCCCTTTCAGTCCGATTCTCAATACCTTTTCATAATTGGGAATGCCCAATTCAGACCAGTGAGTCCAGAGAAATGTCCCCTCATATTTCCAGTATTTACCCAACGTATCTCCTGTAAACATCTCTTGCTGCCGGTCACTCATTGACTTTCCCTTCCAGTACTCGCAAAGCTCTGCTAACTCCTTTCTACCAGCATCATCGAGAAGAGTCTGGCCTTCTTCACCACTCACTATCCTCTTTACCGAACGCCAGTTCTGATCAATACCGTAATAGATCCCTTGAGGAGTGGCAGCATGATTACCAACAATCCTTTCCCATTCCTGTATATAGATATTCATCTTTGTAAGGATGTTTTCCAGTGCCTTAGCCCTTCGTATAACCATAGGCTCTCCATCTGTCTCTTTATACGACTCCGTAAGAAGACGCGACCTCTGTAAGTCTAATTTGACCTCAGGACGGTACATCCCTCGCCCTGCTTCATCCTTCTCATAACCTGTTCGGACATTGCGAACTGCCTTTGAAACAAGCTTACTCTTTAAAAACTCTACCTTTCCTTCCATTTTTCATCCTCCATTCAAAGGGTGGTCATTGTTCCCTCAATATTGAGGATAAGCCCCTTTTTTATTGTTATATAAACCATTAGCCACTGAAGCTATAAGTATCTCTCTCGTAATTTGTATCTTTGCACCCTGCCTGAGCCAGTCTTGGGTAAGCTTTCGACGAAATCTACAGACCGGGGAACAGCATAGTCGGGGAGTTTTCCCCGACAAAGTTCAATGATCTCTTCTTCAGTGATGTCACCATTCCTTTTTACCACTATTGCTGTAACTGCCTCCCCCAGCTGTTTATCTGGCACGCCTATTACTGCCACCTCAAGAACTTGTGGATGCTGCAAGATGACCTCCTCTATTTCAAGGGGCAGGAGCATCTTTCCCTGGGTAGTAATGCTGTCCTTCTTTCTGCCCACAAGGAAAATATATCCGTCTTCATCTATTGTGGCTAAATCCCCGGTATAGATATAATCATTCCGTATAGTCTGCCCTGTTGCCTGAGGATTGTTCCAGTAACCTTTCATCAGACTGTCCGCCTTAGCAATAACCTCACCAACCTCGCCTGGCTTAACGTCTTCTCCCTGGTCATTTATTACTCTTGCCTCAACACAAAATCCCTCCTTTCCGCAGGACCTTACACGCTTTACTTTCTCCTGGGGACCCTCAAAGATGAAGTCGTCAGGAGGGAGTAGAGAGATCAGCCCTATCTCACTGAGACCATAACCTAAAAGAAAGATGCGCCCAAAAAGTTCTATTGCCTTTTGCCATATTTCCGGAGGAAAATATCCGTAGGTAAATATATTGCGCAAGCTGGAGCAGTCATATTTTTCTAAGCCAGGGTAGTCAATGATAGGTTGAAAAAAGGCTGTGCCCGTGAGGATGTTTGTTACGCGCTCTCTTTGAATAATCTCGAGAAGACCCTCAGGTGTAAAATCAGGTGGGATAACCAACGGACAACCTGCATAGAAGGGGGGAATTGATGTTCGGGCAATCATATAACCCCAAAATAGAGGAGCTGCAACAAGGAAAACATTCCCTGCCCTGATATCGTAATTCAGAGCATTCAGATCCATAAGGGCTGTTGCAAGCAGGCTCTTATATGTATGCATTACCTGTTTTGGTAGCCCCGTTGTTCCACTCGTATTGGCAAAGTATAGCAAATCGTCTTCACTGATTTCAGCCTCTGGTTCCTGGGGAGACGATGACGAAATAAGGCTATCATAGCTTTTAAAGCCTTTCCCGCCTGATGCCCCAAACAGGATAAACTCTTTTACACTCCCGAGCTGGGGGCGCAGAGATTCGATTTTGTCCTTATATTTATAACTGCACACGACCGCACTGGCATTGCCATTGCCGATAATGTGGGAAAGGTCCCTATCGGATATACCAGGGTTGAGAATAGATGATACTATTCCAGTCTTTGCCCCTGCCCAAAATATCTCCACCTGCTGAATGCAGTCATCAGTAACTATAGCTATCCAATCTCCCTTCCTCAATCCAGAATTGACCAGTCCATTTGCAAGCCTATTGATACGGTCATTAAATTCCCTGTAAGTATACCTTGTATCTTTGAAAATTATTGCTGTTTTATCAGGATACCTTCTCGCGTTGCTCTTGAGGATATCTTTTATCATGCTTTCCCCTCCTATTTATTCATGCCGTATTGTTCAAACCAGATAAAAATACTGCCCTTCTCTCTGCCCCCTGTATTCACCCTGCTTCTACTCATATTTTTTATCAAAAATTGGGGTTTTCCACGCGGACCGTTCCAGAGAACCCGGGGGGAGGAACTCGATTTCACATGAAATATTTAGGTCCCTTTGTATTTTCACCTTTATCTCTCTTGATAGATCTTCCATAGTCTCAAATACAATATCAGTCCCATGTTCTAACTTCAGCTTTAAGGGTGACTTTAAATAGGGGGGCTTCTCAGTCAGAACTATCCGCATCTCACCGGTCACTCTGGGTACAAAAGAGGTGACAGCATTCTTTACCATTGACGGGAGAACCATTGTTCCGTCTACAACCAGCATATCATCAATCCTTCCCATAATCCTGTACCTGTACCCAGGACCAGGGTAACCGCACTCACATGGCTTGGTAAAGACCTGGATTATGTCGCCATAGGCATATTTGATGTAAGGTGTTCCTTCACGATGCAAAGAGGTAAAAATTCCCTCGCCGGTGGCTCCGTCTCTCACCTCGATAGATTTCTTAGTAACCGGGTCAATGAGGTCTTCAAGGTAAATGTGTGTTTCGGGAATAACCTCGTGGACCCCCTGGTATTGTTCCGCATCACATGACCCGCACAGTGTTTCTCCCATAACCCCCGTCCACTCATACCACCTTGCAGCATAAGCGCTCTCCATCTTCCCGCGAATAGCCGGTATACCGAGTCCGGGTTCGCCGGTAAGGAGAAGCTTCTTAAACCCCAGTTCTTTTATCTCCTTTCCCGTCACTTCTTTACATTTCTCTGCAAGAGACATAGCAAAAGATGGAGAAGCCATCAGGACGGTAGGATTGGTCAGTGTAGCCATTCTCAGTATGCGTTCTATTCCCGCCTCGGCACCAATCTCCAGAGGAAGGCACCCCATATGCCGCAGCGGATTAATCCATATCCCCCCGCTTGTGCTTATCCCTCCGCTCAAGGGAAAGGCATAGAGTATTCTGTTCCCGGGTCTGAAGCCTAAAAGCCAGTATACGCGGCACATACCTTCAATAAGTGTATCGAGGTCTTGCCTTGTGAAGGAATAGGTAAAGGTAGGAAGCCCTGTCGTGCCGGTAGTGCCGTTTGCTGATATGATTTTTTCAGGGGCGGTACAAAGATGCATCCCGAAGGGGTGTCCAAACCTTTCCATGGATTCCTGCTGACCCGCCCGCTCATCCTCTTTGTTCATGAGAACCGGCAGCTTCCGGAAATCTTCCCAGCTATTGATGTCTTCCGGCTTGAACCCAACCTCGTCAAATTTCTTTTTATAGTATTCAGAATGACTGTAGCAGTACTTTAACTGGATGCCCAACCTTTCCAGCCTTATTCTCTCCAGTTCTTCCCGGGAGATGGTCTCCATTTTCTCATTCCATAGATCTTTAGGCATTGAAAAAAACCTCCTTTATATTTATACAATTATACAAAAGTGTCCCAGGTAATTGGGCACAAAATCTAGAACAACTGTCAGAAGGGGGATGTCGATAATCCAGATTACGCGGAAGAACCAGGCTATTTAATTATCGGCATGCCATCGTATTCTACAATGTTTTCGGGTTTACCACAGAATAAAAAACTGCTGTTCATGTGGTCGCGTTCATCAAGTCCAATGCGCCTGAACACATCTGCCCAAGTATTAAAAACGCCGTACTGTTTTACCAGCTCATTATTGACAGACTGTTTTTCCCATTCGGGGTTTTCTTTAACAAACTGCGCATACACGTGTTCGGCGTGATCTTCGAACTCTGCATTAAACAGGAATGCCCTGCGGATATTAAGCAGTGCCATTGTCCGTGTTAACATAACATAAAAGCAGACCATCACAAAGGGTATAACAGGGAATAAGTACCACGGGTCCTTAATGCCATCTTCTTTCATTTTCTCATTAATAACAAGCAAGTGCCAATATTCGTTGTCCTGTGCTTCCCGTCCCCATACCATGATCCTGCGGGCATGTTGCACCATCTCCTGGTTTCGATAATGCTGTGTCATACGTGCATATTGACGAATTTCCCATGCCCGATAGGGAATGCTGGCAAGTGTTTCGATAAGCTTTGTTTTAGCAAGGGTCACTTTCCTGCCTGTAACCAGGTCCATTGAGAGAAAAAAACATCGAGCTGCCAGTGAGTATTTGTAGCGTGGCCGAGCCAGAGAAGCTTCCTGTTCTTTCTTCAGATTGATATTTATCTGTTCCACAGATTATCTCCTTTCTAGTGTTTTACAGGTTTCGGCTCTATATCTTCTAAAAACTACCATCTATATCTCATATCGTCAAATACAAAGTGCAAAGTTGCATTTTAACAGGTATGTTACAGGATATTCGATAACCAACCTCGTTTTATACCTACTGCCCCTTCAGGGCAAAGTTCCTGACAGCAAAAACATCTGATGCAGGTCTTATAATCTATGTTTATCTTCCCATTTGCAGTCTTCATAGTTTGGGAGGGACATGAATCAACACAAACCTGGCATAATCTGCATTTTGTGTAATCTATTTCTGGCATTGAGGTCATAATATTCTTTAAAAAATTGGACAGAAATTTGGGAATACGAAATCCGATATCATGGGTTTTTGGCAGATTAAAATCTCTTATATTTATCTTTTTCAAATCCTCTCCCAGCACATTAATTTCTTTTAAGTCAGTTTTGCCTATCCCTTTCTGCCTTGCTGCCCTGATGGTATAAATATCGTCTGACGGAATGCCAAGGGTTTGACATATCACAGTGTCAATGGCCACACAGTCGATACCCGCAAATATAAGCCCCACCTTTCTGGGGGTACCACTCCCGGGCCCGTCCCCTTCCATTGCAACAATCCCATCCATTATGGTCAATTGAGGCTGGATCAGAAGATAAAGATCAAGAAGCATTTGGGCAAAAAAATTCACATCTATCCCTGCTTTCAGGTGCCACTTTGCCTTTCTGTTACCCACAACAAAGCCAAAATTGTTCTTAACGCAGAGTGTAAGGAGCATCTGGCCGTGTGTCTTGAGTTTGGGAAGATTTATGATAACGTCAGCCTCTAAAAAGGCTTTAGCCACTTCAAACCTCTTAAATATATGCCCTTTTTTATTGTTTACGTCTACTACCTTGTCGAATTCTACAAGCTTAACCCCCATTGTATCAACGACTTCTTTAATCCCAGTCTTTTCAGCGACCCTTTTTAGGCCTCCAACGCCCGGACTGTCTCCAATACAGGGAATTCCCCCGGCCTCTTTAACCAGCCTGACAACCGCGGATACAACAGCTGGATGGGTAGTAACAGCATTCTCTGGCGTTTTGCCTGAAAGCAGGTTGGGCTTGAGTAAAACCCTGTCCCCATTCCTGATAAAACCCCCAATTCCCCCCAGAAGGTCAACGGATTCCCTGACAGCCTCATAGACCTTTTCTTCCTGATAATCTTTACACTTTACTATAGCTACTTTTGACTTACATGAATCGGCAGTACTGTTCATCAGGGAACCTATCTTCAACTATCTCTATCAGGTCTTTCAACCGGTTCAATATCCTCCTGGGCATATTTAGCGACAGAGTCTCTCTCGTTTCAAACCCTGTAGGTACAGCATACACATCAACCCCTGCGTTCTTGCCTGTTTCAATGTCAATCATTGAATCTCCGACAAATACCACATCTTCCTCCGGTAAGTTCATGCCCCTTAGAGCATCAAAGATGACATCTGGATCAGGTTTTGGTTTTCCATGGTCATCAACTCCAATTACCGCTTCAAAATATCCTTCAATCTTTGATTGTCTCAAGATTTTTTTGGCATATCTTCCTTCCATATTTGTTGCTATTCCCAGAGCTAACCCTGAATTCTTCAGGCTCTTAACAACCTGTCTTACATCCGAAAACAGGGGCGGGGTGTCCGCTATTAGTTCAATATATTTTTCCTTGAATAATCTCATTGCGTCATCGAGTTCACCAGGACTAACGAGTTGATTCATAGTATTCACTATAGAGTTTTGAAATAGTGCCTTTAATGTACTGATTTTAATCGGCTGATAGCCAAAAGATTTTAGAACATAATTGAACCCCTCATGGATCGAGTCAACAGAGTTAATTAACGTCCCATCCAAATCAAAGATTACTCCTCTGATACCTTTGGATAGGATTTTCTTTGCATCTGAAAAGTTGCTATAATTCCAACAGGGGATTATCTTCTCGATACAGTGAGAGTAAAGGGTGTCTTTTGCATATACCTCATCAGCCTCTTCAGCGATGCATTTATCGGATAGTCCGTTACCGATGAATATAATATGGTCATATTGGCCCCGGAATCTTTTTAATATTGTTCTTTTACAATTCCCGCAACTACCACACTCAGGGTTGTAGAAGGGAAATTCTATCTCTATACTATCTTTGCCCTTGAATATAATTCTATTGGCGAAGTATTCAATATCACTGATATTGTGGTAGTTAAGCAATGCATTGATATACAAACCAAAGCCGTCACTTACAATCTTGAAATCAATTTCCTTGTCTTTACAGGAGTTATAGAATTCTTTAAAGTAGGGATCCAATGTTGAGTGATGACATATGAAATCCACCATTTCTTCTTCTGTGCCGACTATCAGTCTGGCAATTCTGGCATATGCATCCCTTGAGCCTATCTTACCTGCTCGATAGTCTCTATCAATGTCTTCCCAGCTTTCCCTTGTGAACCTGTTCAGAAAATCATACCCGACGTCTTCCTTGGTAATTGTTCCATCAAAATCACATAAAACGAGCTTCTTGACAGGATACTTTGAGTTTTTGGGCTTCATTTCATTTTATCCGGTTATCCGTTCACAGTTTACGGTTTGCAGTTAACAGTTGGCAAAAACTTGAATCTAAGTACCCCGGTTCATAAATTCGCTAACGTATTTTCGGCTTCACCCCCGCCCAAACCCTCCCCCTCAAAGGGGGAGGGCAGGGTGGGGGTGGATTATTCTTATGTGACCGTATTTATGAAACAGGCTACTAAGCTTTATATAATTCATTGAATACAAACCGTGAACTTTAAACTGAGAACCGTGAACGGTTACAGGGATATGTTGACCATCTGAAATTGCTGTGATATTAATAATTAAGTTTTGATGTTAGAATAAGTTCATGTATATGTCCAGTAAAAACATATCCCATAACGGAGGTCAAATATGATAATTCAGGAGATGACGATGACTGAATTTGAAGAAGGGTTGAAAAAAACTAAAACAGTTATTTTGCCTGTCGGAACCACAGAGGAACACGGCCCCCACCTTCCTCTGGCTACAGACATGATTCATGTATATGAAATGGTAAAAGAAGCAGCCAGGAAGGTGGATGTATTTGTAGCCCCTCCTGTTTTCTTCGGGTTATGCCGCAGTACAAGCCAACATCCAGGCACCATTAACATTTCAGGAGATACCTTTAGGAGTCTTGTTAAAGAGATGGTGACATCCCTTTATACCCAGAAGATGAGAAATTTTATAATAATATCCGGTCATGCCGGTGGAACACATATGTCCTCCCTGACTGAAGTCGGAGAGTTGTTACTCAATGAACTCCCTGAAGTAAATATTGCTGTAGTTTCATTATTTGACCTGATCGAGAAGGAATGTTTGGATGTTATTGAGACTGAGGGAGACGGTCATGCCGGGGAATTGGAGACGTCTCTGATACTATACTTAAAGCCACACCTGGTGAAAGGGTTGGGAGAGAGTTCCTGCCCCCAGATGCCCCCTTATTTTTTGGTAAGGGATAAAAGAAAATACTGGCCTACAGGTGTTTGGGGTGACCCTAAAAAAGCCAGTGATGATAAAGGCAAAAGGATATTTGATGTAGCAGTGAATAAAATCGTCAACTTAAAAGAGGAATTTGAGAAATTCAAAGGATAGGGAGAAAGGAAAAATTTGACGCTATAACTCTTTTATATCTGTTGGGGGGTTAATGGGCTGCACTTCAAACTCGCCCCTCAGGTTATCCAGTAGTTCGTTCACTTCCCTTTCAAAATCAGGGGCTATTATTAGTTCAACCACACCTTCAAAGGGGTCTAATGTTCTCATCACTGCCATCCCATCATAGGCTTCGAGAATAAACTTTATGAACGCAATATTCTCTTTTTGAACCCTGAAATATCTCTCTATAGTCTTCAAGAAGTATACTCCATGTAATTCCTGTGATAGCTCTGAGAGCTTTGGAAAAGTACCCCTTTTCAGAACTTTTTTGTAACACCTCAATCCGAAATTTGCAACTCAAATCTGCTTTTCCTTGTACGCTTAATTCTTGACATTCTTAGAAGATGTCGGTAAGATTTCAAAGATGGCACGGATAGTAAGAGCCATCATACCGGGTACACTTCACCATATTATACAGCGGGGAAACCGCCGGAAAAAAAGGAGAATATGGACATAAAAACATTGAAAAACTACTTTGAAAACCGCAAGGAAATTGCCTTTGCCTTTTGAGTATGAAGAAGGATTTATAGAGAGGGATAGAAGGAATAAAAGGCAATGGGCGCAGTCGAAATGAGAGAGCTCTTTTATTCGTTAAAAAGAAGAAACACTGAAAGAGACGGTGGCACGAATTGAAAGAGGGTGATTCAAATGGCAACAATAAGTGAAGTAGTGAGAAAATGCAAAGCAGCTCTTGAAAGCCACTATGGTTCTCAACTCAAGGGTCTGATTCTGTATGGGTCTGTAGCACGCAACCAAGCTGACTCAATGAGTGACATTGATTTGCTCGTTTTGTTAAGCAAACCCTTCGACTATTTTTCAGAACTGCGTCAAGTTATAGATGTGCTGTATCCCATCCAGTTAGAGTCAGAGCAGCTTATTTCTGCCAAACCCGTTCCTCCGGATGAATTTGAGCGCGGAACTATTCAACTCTATCGAAACGCAAAACGGGAAGGAATACTGGTATGACTCCAGAATACGAGCACGAAATCGCCGCCAATCTTGAACGAGCAGAGCAATCTATCCAGGCGTCTAAAGACCTGGCTGTCAAAGGCTACCACGATTTTGCAGCGTCGCGTGCTTATTATGCAGCCTTTTACGGAGCCACAGCGGTTTTGCTGAACGAGGGTTTGGATTTCAGCAAGCATAGCGGGGTCATTGCTTCGATTCATCAGCAATTTGTCAAGACGGGGAAATTGAGCAAGGAACAGGGCAAGGATTTGAACTGGCTTTTTGAAATACGCAATGTTGGGGATTATGGGGGCACAGCACATGTGTCTCAGCCACAAGCGGAGCGGTCGATTCAGGCTGCGGAGAGTTTCTTACGCGCTATCAAGTCCCTGTTCAACAGATGAACAAAGGTAAAACACCGTCTAACCAAACGCTACATCCCCCTATACTGCCTAGTGGAAAGAGAACGAAAAGGTGAGAAAAGACTGGATTTTGCCTGATAATTGAGGTATAGGTAAATGTATGGTTAAGTAACGGTGACAATTTTGTGAACCCTAAGCATAAAGAGGTGATTATGAGGGCGTCTTTCTTTAATTCCTGAGATTAGAGGGATGGAAAAGGAAGGGTGCCTTTTTTGTTGAAGAATGGGCTTTTCGTTTAATAGTTTTTAGCGTAATCTATATTGAGAATGTTCGACGAAAACTTGACAGCGTATGTATAGAATATTAAGCTTATGCATATAATAAGGAGGACAATTATGAGAACAACGCTTGACATACCCGAAGACTTAATTGATGAGGCCATGAAAACTACTAGAATTAATACAAAAACCAAAGTCATAATCACTGCCTTAGAAGATTTAATAAGAAAATCAAAGATATCAGGCTTAAAAGAATTCAAAGGCAAGATAGATTTGGACATTGACATTAACGCAATTAGAGGGCGTCAATGTCGGTACTAGTAGACACATCCATATGGATAGAATATTTCAGAAGTGGAAATAGGTCTGAAAGACTTGATTTCTTAATTGATGAAAACCTAATTGTTATTAATGATCTCATTCTTGCCGAATTAGTACCATCTTTGAGGTATATTTATTCTTCTTGACTTTATCGCATAGGTACCGATATTATTATACAGCCTTAAATGGTGGAGGCAGCTTATGGCAAATGTAAAACCAGACAATCTTATTTTACGGTGTTATGGCTATCAAAGAAAGGATAACTGCTGGTTTGGCCTTTGTCTTGATTTTAATCTGGCAATAGAAGCCGAATCGCCTGAGCAACTGAAGCATAAAATGAAAGAAGTTCTTCTGAGCTATATTGAAACGGTTCTTGATACCAATGATGAAGAATCAATACCTCAACTACTCTCCCGCCGTGCACCTATGCACGATTGGTTAATTTATTATCTGATAAAAGCGTTGGTGTCTATTAGACAGTTTCCACGTAATTTCGTTTTTAATGAATTAATTCCCTTCCATTTAGCCCAAGCCTCCTAATGGGAAAACGCTATCCACCCCTCACCGGCTTTTTTATGCCCATCTATTCTCCGCAACCAACTTAAAACCAGCTATAGTTTTTGTAAAATTTGCCCCCCGTGTTGCCTAATGGAAAGAGTTTAAAAAGACGAAAAAAGACTGGATTTTGTCTGATAATTAAGGTATAGGTAAGTGTATGGTTAAGTAACGGTGACAATTTTGTGAACCCTAACCAAAAAGGGGTGATTATGAAGGGCGTCTTTCCTTAATTTCTGAGATTACAGGGAGTAAAGAGGAGGGTGCCTTTTTTGTTGAAGAGAGGCTGTATTATGGTTAAAGAATAGAATGTAGAAATGAAGATTTTTAAGTGCCTTTTGGTAATATTGCCAATAATTATCTTCTAATTACTTGTAAATGAATGATAATTTGAGAACCGTCTCCATGCTCTCCCCTATGATCTCCTAACATTGTCATTTCGAACGGAGTGAGAAATCCTTGTTTCGACGTTAGGAGAAATCTTTCCTCATGACTGAAAGAAGATATTATGTTTATTTACTTACAAACTGGAACAATAAAGTGAACAAGCTGGTTTATTTTGAAGAAACACAAGATGTAAATGCTGCTATTGAAAGAGAAAAAGAGATAAAGAAATGGCGAAGAGAGAAGAAAAATCAATTGGTGAATCTTATGAACCCAAAGTGGGATGACCTAAGTTCAGGTTGGTAAAGGCTTGTTTTGAATGGACATGAGAGATTTATCCCTGAGCCTGCCCCTTCACTTTGTTCAGGGCAAAATATGAGCGAACAGACAGATTTCTCGCTGCGCTCGAAATGACAAGTAGCGAAGGGGGTGGAATGACACGAGAGTTACATCAGAGTGAGTATACAAAAAACTTTTGACAATACGTACCCAGAAATAAAGAGGTTTAAAATGAATTCCAGTAGCAACCATAGGCTAAGAAGTTTCTTACTATATTCATTCAGTATCTGGATGGTCTTGCTTTCCACTGACTTATCAATAGCTAAACAGGTGACCTTTGAAAGAGAGTACACCTACCAGGCGAGTGAGGCTGACAGTAAACTTTCATGCAGGGCTATTGCTTTAGAGCAGGTCAAAAGGCTGCTTTTAGAGGAGTTGGGGACGTATCTTGAGAGCAGGACAGAGATAAAGGATTTTAAGTTGACAAAGGACCAGATTATAACCCTGACAGCGGGGATAGTAAGGACAGAGATAGTAAAAGAGACATGGGATGGTAAGACATATTGGCTGAAGGCTAAGATTGAAGCTGACCCTGATGAGGTAATAAAGTCTGTTGACTCTTTACGAAAAGACCATCAGAAGACAAAGGAGCTTGAGGAGACAAGGAGAAAAGCAGCAGAGTATCTGAAGGAGATGGAGAGGTTAAAGAGTGAGCTGGCATTGGCTAAAGGTGACACAAAAAAACAGGGGGAATACAACGAGGCTGTAAAAGGACTAAGTGCAACGGATTGGTTTGAGAAGGGATCTGCCTATTTGATAGCAAAGAAATATAAGGATGCCGTAAATGCTTACACCAGAGCCATAGAACTGGACCCTAAAGATCCAAAGATTTACGTGTCGCTTGGAGTTGCTCATTATAACTCATATAACTATGGGTATGCTATAGCTGACTGCACCAGGGCAATAGAACTAGACCCTAAAAATGCATGGGTTTATAACAATCGTGGGCTTGCTTACCTCAAATTAGGAAGATACAAACAGGCTATAGCTGACTTCACCAAAGCCATAGAACTAAGGCAAAACCACATTATGAACTTTATGGATGCCTTTGTTTATAAAAATCGTGCAATTGCCTATGAAAAATTAGGCAACTCCAACCAGGCTATAGCTGACTACACCAGGGCAATAGAACTAGACCCTAAAAATGCATTTGCTTATAGCACTCGTGGGTTGGCTTATGAAGGTTTAGGCAACTACAACCAGGCTATAGCTGACTATACCAAAGCCATAGAACTAAACCATCTGGAAGGCTTTCTTTATTACCTTCGTGGAAGTGCTTATAAAGAATTAGGCAAACGAATAGAAGCATTCAGAGATTATAAAAGAGCAGCCAGATTAGGTGATGGAAGTGCTCAAGATTATTTACGAGAACAAGGGATTGATTGGTAAAAGTATCTCGATAAATTCAGGAAGTATGAGAGGGAAGCGAGGAAGAGGGGTTGGGGTTGTGGGGGGATAAGATAATAAAACAACGAACCCTTCTCGATTTCTAAAATTACATGGGGTAAGGAGAAGTAATACCTGGAAAATAAAGATAAACAGCCTAAAAATTTGCTAGTGAGGAAATGTATATATTGTTTGAATGAATATAATCTAGGCTCATTCAACAAAGAACATGTTATTCCTGAACTTCTTGGCACTTTTAAAAATAACCTGACGTTGCGTTATTGCGTTTGTGCTAACTGCAATGATCATTTTGGAAGGCATCTTGAGCCAGTTTTAGCCGAAGGAAGCCTCGAAGCCATACGCCGCTTGAATTATCGAGTTAAACAGCCCAAAGCAGCTAAACACCTTCGCTATAAGCGGATAAAATTTACATTAGAGGTCGGGGGTGACTGGAATGGTGTGATTCTCGAATTGCAGGACGAAGGGGGCGTATTACCAATTCCCCAGGTTGGTTTTGCCCGCAAGTCAGGACAGGGACTAATATACGTCAGCGAGTCGGATCTCTCAGATCTTTCGAAGCCCCTACAAGCTGATGCTGAGCCTTCAAAAGGTGGACAAATTATATACGACTCTGAGGAGACAAAGTCAAGACTGATTGGAGTACTAGAAACCCGTAGAATTAAGGTTAAGGAGCAAGGTATTAATGAGCCGCCTGCAGTGAATGGTAAGAAACTGTCTGTTAATATCCAAACAACAATCGATAAGGCTCTACTTCGGTGTGTAGCGAAGATCGCCTTCAATTACATGACTAAAGTACATGGAGATAATTTTGCTGTCCGCGACGACTTTGACGTGATCAGGTCCTATATTCGCTACGGAGCATCGACACATTACCCCCTAGTGGAGTTCGATAATATACCTATCCTGTACGATAACGGGGTCAGATTACGTCAGACGAACGGCCACTTGGTGACTGTTAATTGGACACCTGATAATAAACACATTGTAGCCCAAGTAAGCCCGTTTAATGAGGTAAGGTATCGCGTCAGTTTAGCACGTAATTTTTCTGGACTGTGGCGTGAACTTAAAAGCGGGCATCTATTTGACATTGAAACACGAAAAATTAAAGCACTTTTCGGTGTTTCTAAGACGTTATTATTAAAGAGGCAGGGTCTATTACCTCAAGTGTAGGCGAATGGAAGCTCTGATTATCTTCCACTTCGGGACGTAAGGGGCGTGAGTCCAAGACAGTGCCCGACTTCGGCTTTACCCAAGCCTTTCGGAAAGAGGTAACCCATCGCAGAGAAATTAGACATTTGAGAAATCGTTAGCACCGAAGACCTTCTAGTGTCAGAAATGCTGATAACGGAGGTCCTTATCAATGTGATGGACAGAAAAAAGGTTATTACAAAAGCCGAAGTGCAAGAGGGAATATAGGCTTTAAAGCGCAAGATACTGAAGGGTAAACAGGTGAAATAAGAGGTAGCAGTGGGAGGTTATAGAATTTTTTACATAGATTTAGAAAAGTTAAATCTTGATGAACAGTTAGCAACAATAATACCACAGTTAATGATGGCATGTAATGATATTTCTCTTGCAAACACTTGCCTGGGCAAATACATGAATAAAGAAGTCAAAACAACCAGATATATCTGGGGCGCACGCATGTACTTTATTAGGCAACAAATCGGACATATTGAAGAAGGACTGAAAATTATTGACGAAATCAGAAAAGATTCTAGGCTCTTACTAATTGTAAACAGAATGTCTCAGCATGGAAAAGAAAGATTTGATAAGCTGTGTGGGTGCCTGGATGGTAGAGATAAAACATGGGAAGATTATTTTCTCAAAATTAGACATAATATATCATTTCATTACAATGATAGAAATGAATCGAAATTAACCCGCAATGCCCTTCACGACATAATTAAGGAAAAAAAGGGCAAAAAAAAGTGTACAAAATTAAAAAATACTGTAGGAAGTGTTCAAAAAATGCGCTTTCAACTTGCCGATGAGATCGTTTATGACATTGTCGTTCGCAAAATATTTGGGATACCTTATACAGTTGATTTGGAAAAAGACCAAACACAAGCATATGAATTTTTAGATTTCTGTTCCGATATTGGTAAAGCCTTTATAAACTTCGGTGCCGAATTTATTAAAAGAATAGGAGCAAAATAGGTATTAACGGGACGGTTGTTAATGCTCAGTAATTAGGTAACTCTTTAAAATTTACAAGGACAAAAAAATGAAGAAACATATTCTATTTACCATCATTATTCTATCATTCACATTACACTTTCAATCTGCTTTCGGGAAAGAATTTGATTTAGCCCAGTTTACAAATTTGCGTATGGAATATGCAAAATCTGACAATTACAGCCCAAACTGGGAAAATAATGAGAAACGGGAGAAAATTTTTGAACTGTTACAAAATGAAAAAATCAATGAAGCTCTGGAAGCGTCATATGAATGGCTAAAACAATACCCGTTTGACGCTGAAATCCATATGATTTGCTCTTTTATTTTGAGAGACAGATGGCAGTTTAGAGAAAGCATAAATCATGAATTTGCAGCTCGTGGTTTAATCGCATCAATTGCGAGTAGTGGAGATGGAACTTCTTTAGAATCACCGTTTAAGGTAATTTCTGTTGGAGAGGAGTATGTGCTTTTACGTTCATTAGGGGCTAAAGTAAAAAAACAGTCTGTTTTATCTTCTCCATCAGGAATTATGTGCGATATGATGGAATGTGAAATAAAAGGCAAAAAAGTAGTATTTTATTTTGATGTTTCTATTTCAATGGCAGCTATAAACAAAATGCTATTAAAGAAATAAAACTGCCCCCTTTTCCTTTTTTACTATTCTACGTTTTATGGGCAATCCTTGTGAGGTTTTTGTTGAGCCAGGTATTAACAGGGACGGTTCTCAAATATGTTAAGTAATATAAATAAGTTAGAAGGTAATTATTGGCAATCCGGCTGAGCCGGACCAAAGGGGCATATAGTTGGGATAACGAAAAATTATTTTATCTTGATATACACATCATTTCCATGATAATATAGTTCAGAAAGACAAGAGACCTGTTCAATTCCCTGATTTTCCTCCCGATGGAATACAAAACTTTTTTACGCTCAGCCGAGATATACCGACTACTTCGCCGAAAAGGTATAACTGTTAGTCAGCCCATAGATTGCATGATAGCGTCGGTTGCCATTGAAAATGACATTCCGCTCCTCCACAACGATAAGCATTTCGAGCCCATAGAAGAATACTGTGGGTTAAAGCGATTTTGTTAATGCTTAACACCCTTCCCTTCATCCCCTCCCATCAAGGGAGGGGAAAGAAGCTGGTGTTCATCCAATCAAGTGGGAGAGAGATAAAAGTTGCTTCCCTCTCCCCTTGTGGGAGAGGGTTAGGGTGAGGGGGGAAAATATTTTTACGAGAAGTTCGCCATAGCAAGCGATTCTGCAACAGCACACTTAAGTGTGCTGTTGAAAAGGATGGATTGCTTTGCCTGCCTCTGGCGGGCTCGCAATGACAGGATAGGTGCATTTTCAGGTGAAAAAAAGGTGGTGTGTTAAAGAACCGGATAAAGAGACTCAGAGGCTTTTATCCCGAGAGCTAAACATCTCGCCAATTACCTCTCAATTACTTATAAACAGAGGGATAAAGGACGTTGAACAGGCACATCAATTCCTCTTCCCAAGTTTATCTCATCTCCATCCCCCCCTAATGATGAAGGACATGGAAAAGGCACTGGAACGGATTACTAAATCAATAATTGAAAATGAAAAGATAGTTATTTATGGTGATTATGATGTGGACGGCATTACATCTGTAGCAGTACTGATAACTTTCCTCCGAAAGGTAAACACCCATGTGTCTTACTATATCCCTCACAGGTTGTCTGAAGGGTATGGGCTGAACTCTGAGGCACTGGAGAAAATCAGTAGCCTTGGGACCAAGCTTTTGATCACTGTAGACTGCGGGATAATGAATCATCAGGAAATCATCTCTGCACAAAGAAACGGTATTGATGTAATCGTTACAGACCATCATGAAGTTCCCGATACTCTTCCACCGGCATACGCGATATTGAATCCAAAGCAGGAGGGATGTAATTTTCCGTTTAAATCACTGGCAGGGGTAGGGATAGCCTTTAATCTGATTATTGCCCTCCGAACAAAATTGAGGGATATGGGGTTCTGGAACAACGAAAAGGTACCTAATCTAAAGGAGTATCTTGACCTGGTTGCACTGGGTACTATAGCCGATATTGTGCCATTAACTGATGAGAATCGTATATTCGTCAAATTTGGTCTGGAGCAGTTAACCAATAGCCAAAGGCCTGGGATAATTGCCTTGAAAAAGGTTAGTGGATTGAAAGACACGGTTATAACCCCCGGCATGGTTGGATTCAGGCTTGCCCCCAGAATAAATGCTGCCGGTAGATTGAGCAGAGGGGATAACGGTGTCCTACTGCTTATTACCGGGGATTTGAAAGAGGCAGAAGACATCGCAAACGTTCTGGACGCAGAGAACACAGAAAGGCAGCAGATTGAGAATCGTATTATTGAAGAGGCGAAAGGACTTGTTGAAAATAATGAGGGGTTACTTACCGGCAGGACAATTATTCTGGCATCTCCTGACTGGCATTCAGGGGTAATAGGTATAGTGGCATCCAAATTAGCTGAGGATTATTATAAACCTACGGTTATGATTAGTCTGGATCGAGGGATTGGTAAAGGGTCGGCGAGGAGTATTGAAGGTTTTCATCTCTATGAAGGGTTAAAGGGCTGCGCTTATCTTCTGGAAGGCTTTGGGGGGCATAAGTATGCAGCAGGCTTAACAATTGATGAAAAAAATATCCCTGAATTTCAGAATATCTTTGAGGAGATAGTAAAGAAGGCACTATCGGAAGAAGACTTTATCCCAAGGATACATATCGATGCTCATGTAGCCCTGAGAGAATTAGCAGAGGTATTCTTAGGGGAGATGGAAATGCTGTCCCCCTTTGGCCCTTCCAACCCGGAACCCACTTTTTACTCTTCAATGCTTTCTGTTTCAGGTTCCAGCATAGTTGGAAATGGGCACTTAAAATTAAAGGTAAAAGAAGGCGGAATTATATACGATGCAATTGGTTTTAATATGGGGAAAGATGTTTTACCAATTAATCAAGGCATAAAAGCAGCCTTTACTCCTCAAATCAACGAATGGAATGGAACGAGGACTATTCAATTGAGGTTGAAGGATATACACAACATTCCGCCAAATTCTGATTGACAACAAATAGTTACAGGTTTAGAATTTTTACAAAATATGACTTACAGCTCCATGATTGTTATGCGCAAAAAATTATAAAGAGGTAAGAACCGAAACATGCCCACAATACTACGAATTGGGCCATATAGATTTTTCTTTTATTCAGGCGATCGAGATGAACTGCCTCATGTCCATATAGAGCGTGATGATAAAATTGCCAAGATATGGCTTGAACCATTGAGACTATACAGTAGTGGGGGCTTTAACAGAATCGAAATATCAAGAATACTCAAAACTATCGAAGAAAACCAAAAAGTTATGTTGGAGGCTTGGAATGACTACTTTAGCGATTGAGATTGAAATTCCGTATGCAGAAGACGTATTAGTAACAGAGGATACGCTAACTGTTGATATGAGCGACGGAAGGACTATATCAGTTCCAACAGCTTGGTATCCTCGTCTTTTGCACGCCACACCGGAAGAAAGAGCTAATTGGAGGATAATTGGCAGAGGTCACGGAATCCATTGGGAGGATATTGACGAAGATATAAGTGTTGAAGGCTTGTTGGCTGGTAAACCGTCTGGGGAAAGCCAAACATCATTTAAGAAATGGCTTGAGGCAAGGAAATCTCGCATAACAACCTGAAAAAATCTAAGCTGATCGAGAAACTACCCCTTTGTAAAAGGACTTTTTATACAGACTCGTTATACATGAGAAGAGGTTAAAAGTGGACATCGACTCTTCCAGAATTCAAGAATTAATAGAAAGACCAAGCGAGAGCCTTTCAGTTGAATTAAAGAGATGGATTGATCCAGATAGTCCAGAGGGTATGGCTAAAATTGTTAAGACAGCTTTGGCGCTCCGTAACCACGGTGGAGGATATCTCATCATCGGATTTGATAATAAAACTTTAACTCCAGATACTGAAAATGTTCCAACAAATGTAAGAGAGAAATTTCATATCGATAAAATACAAGGCTTAGTATCACGGTTTGCTTCAGAGCCTTTTGAAGTTATTGTGGAGTTTCCTCAAAAAGAAAGCCAGGGATATCCGGTCATAATTATTCCTACAGATGTCAAGACTCCGGTTGCCACAAAATCCGAACTTGTTGTCAACAGCCGTAAATTGATCAAGGCGGATACAGTTTATCTTCGATCTTTAAGAGCCAATAACACTCCGAGCACAACGGAGGCTTCTTGGAAAGATTGGCCTAAAATAGTTGAAGTATGCTTCGATAATCGCGAAGCTGATATTGGAAGGTTTCTCAGGCGTCATTTAGGAGGTCTAAACCCAGAAATTGTAGGAGAGTTTGCATCTACGATTTTAAAGAAAACAGAGTCAGAACCAACTATTGAAGATTTGCTTAGGGGGTATCTTCAAGAAAGCGCAGAAAGATTCGAATCCGTAATTCTTGAACGTAAATTGAAATTGCCTGAACATGGAGACTGGGAAGTCGCATTACTTTTTATCGGGAAGGTACCACAACATTCAGCAAATAGAGACTTTCTCAATTTGCTGGATTCAAATAACCCCCGCTATACTGGTTGGCCTGTTTGGCTTGATAGTAGAGATTTTAGTGATAGAAATTCCAGACCGTTTGTAATGGATGGTGTTTGGGAATCCCTTGTAGTTAGTGGTTCGAGTGATGAAGTTGATTTTATGAGGTTTAATCCAAAAGGTAGCTTCTATCTCAGGAGGACACTCCAAGATGACATTTCAGAAAGTCAACGTTCTCCTGAGCCAATGAAATTTTTAGATTTTGGGTTGCCAGTCATAAGGTGTGCTGAAGCAATTGCTGTAGGTATCTCATTTGCAAAGGCAATGGGCTGTGATCCTGAAAGCACGCAGCTTGCCTATGCATTCAAGTGGTCAAAATTACGTGGTCGCGAATTGGTATCGTGGGCTAATCCTGGGCGATACATTTCACCAGGGAGATCGGCATATCAGGATGAGGTAATTTCTTTCATCAATGTTCCCTTAGAAACTCCTTTATCAGCGTTGGGAGATTATGTAAATAAAGTTGTTCAGCCGTTATTCGAGACATTTAATGGATTCTCCTTAAGCAAAAATTTGATTGAAGATTTAACCCAGAGATTAATTCAAAGAAAACTGTAGGTCTAACCAGCTAGTTACCTTTAGGCAAAAAGAGTCAAGTAGTTTTTCTCCAGACTCATTAGGTGTAAAAAAGAATGAATAAATATGAGCGACTAACACAACAAATACTTGGTGGTAGGGCAGACGCAAATATCGCCTTTAATGATTTGTGCAACTTATTGCTTCATTGTGGCTTTGAGATGAGAGTAAGTGGAAGTCATCATATTTTTAGAAAAGCAGGGATTGAAGAGAAAATAAATTTACAAAAAGATAGCAACAAGGCAAAGCCTTACCAGGTGAAACAAGTAAGAAATATGATATTGAAGTATAAACTAGGAGGTCAAGATTAATGGAGAGATACGAAATAATAATATATTGGAGCGATGACGACAATGCATATATAGCAGAAGTTCCAGAACTACCCGGGTGTATGGCACATGGAAAAAGTTATGAATTAGCATTAAGAAACGCTAAAGAAGCAATTCAACTTTGGATAAAAACAGCAGAAGAGTTTAATGATTTTATTCCAGAACCGAAAGGTCGTCGTCTTGTTTACGCATGAGATTATACAAAAAGACTCAAGTAGTTTTTCTACAGACTTGTTCAGGACATCATTTTTTTATCAGACTCACGATGGTTTCCACATGGAAGGTCTGGGGGAAGATGTCTATACCATAACCAGAGACAATTTCATATCCGTTATTCATGAGCATCCTTATGTCTCTAGCCATTGTTGCCGGATTGCAGGAAACCATGATGATCTGAGGGGGATTTAGCCTGGCCAACTCTTCAATTAGTATTTTCGGGCACCCGCTTCGTGGTGGATCGATGATAACAGCATCAACAGAGGTTATACCGGAAAGACAGTTTTTTAATCCCAGGTCCTGCCTGTAAAATTCCATATTGGTTAATCTGTTGAGTTTTGCATTTTCTTTTGCCAACTGTATAGATTCCTGTTGATTGTCAATGCCAACGACGTGGTTGAAGTGAGAAGAAACAGGGATGGAGAGGAAGCCCACACCGCAGAAAAGGTCGAGAAGCAGTTCTCCCCTTTTTTCTCCAACCAAGTCATTAATAATTTGTATAAGCTTACCGTTCAGCGTGCTATGTCCTTGAAAGAAGACTTTAGCATTGGCAAGGTATTTGAATCCACCTGTGAGAAACTCAATATACTGAGGGCCAAAATATAGAGGGCTACCTTTTACTCCTTCAAGATATAACTGAACGTTGTTTCCGTTTGTAATTATGCTAGCGGAGTCGGCAGATTTAAGCATATCATAATTTTCGTGAATTGTAGAGAGGGCATGGTTTATAGATGAGACACACAGAGGGCATTCTTTTATCGGTATGATGTCATTGGTATTGAAGCGGTAAAAACCTATCTCTGATTTTTTGTGACAGATGTGAAAGAGACTACGAAGTCTGGTTCCCTTGAAACAGAGATCAAATACCAGGGGCGGGAATTTAACAGTCTTTTTCCCAATCCTTTCCAGAGTTTCTTCAATTATTCTTCTTTTTATCTCTACCTGTTCAAGATAATCTATGTGTTGCCATTGACAGCCTCCACACCCCTTTGCAAAGTTATCACAAAATGGTGGAACCCTGTGTTCTGAAGGTTTAAATATGTCCTGAAGCCTTCCATGGAATACTCCTCTTCTTTTATGGATAGAAGACACAAGGATGGTTTCACCAGGCACAGTATTGGGTACCAGTAAAACCCCAAATTCCGTCCTTGCAAGCCCTTCACCGCCATAGACAAGCTTTTCTATTTCTATGTTGAGGTTCTTAGGGATTGAGTTGTTTTGTTTCAGGTCTTTCACTTTAAGATTTCTCGTTTCACTCGAAATGACAGCATCGGAATGTTACTTTCGAAACACTCTACTAGATAGGACAGTAAACAGTCATTTATCCCGTATTATTTTAGGCTTGTATATCCAAAGCCCGGCAAGGAGTGCGAGACCCGCGACCAAGAAGAGTGCCTGAAATCCTGCCCATTCTCCAATGTAACCTAGGATAATAGACCCTATAAACGATCCTGCATCGATGCTTCCTGTGAATATTCCTGTAATCTTACCACGGATGTTGATTGGCTGGTTGCGGATGATCAACGAATTTAGACTTGGAAAAAGGAACCCGTGACCACAGCCGGTCAGAAGCCCCGAAAGAACTAATATCATAGATCCTCCCATGAAAATCAATATCAGAAGGCCTGTGCCCGTCAGAACCATGGCATAGGGGATGATTTGATTTTCACCAACCCTGTCTGCAAGTCTCCCTCCTAAAAGTCTTGTGGCAACAGCTGATGAAGAGTAGGAGATAAAGTAGAGGGAGATAAATGGTAAATTGTGTTCTTTAGCAAAAGGGGAAACAAAACTGCCAGAAGCTGCTAAGCCAAAACCAAATAGCATTGCCACCAATGCCACGGAAAATAACTTTCTCTCGACAAGCACTGAGAAAAAGGATTGAGATGACCCATGGGAGGCAGGGACATAAGACTCAGGGAGGGGCAGATGGACCAAAAGCCCAAGGGTGGCCATTACGGCGGAGGTAAGAAAGAAGACGGAAAAACCAAAAGACCGGATAACTATCTCAGCAACAATAGGCCCAATTGCTAATCCCGTAAGCCCTGTGACACCAAACATGCCTATCCCTTCATTGAGGCGGTCTTTAGGGACGATGTCAGCAATGTAGGTGAATGCCGAGGTGAAACAGATTGCCAATCCAACACCATGTACAAACCTGATGAAAATGAGGGGGAAGTAAAAGCTGGACAGGTCCCCTCGAAAGAGCATATACGTGACGGGCAGGAGACTCATGATAAGGCATCCAACGGTATAGCTTCTCTTTCTCCCTATCCTGTCGATCATCTCAGATACCCAGGGACGACAAAGAACAGCAGAGAGAGCAAACAAACCCATGATGATTCCTATGTCTGCCTTTGAGCCTCCATGGTGTGTAATGAAAATAGGGAAGAGGAAAAAGCTGCTGAAACTCGATACGGTAAATAGATTCGCAATGCCCATCGTGATAAATGAAGGGCCGTATAGGTTTGAGACTATTCTTGAGCTCAATTCGGAGTCAGACCTTTCCAGTCGGTTGCCAATCCTTTTCACTTTATCTAAGAGTTTTTTGATAATTCAGGTCTTGAAGGGCGAGCCCTGTGAAGCGAAACCTAAAGTTTTTCTTCGTCCTTGGCTATTTCTTTGAGGTACTGTTCCAGCATTAGATGGTTCTTTTTTGTAATATCAATGAACTTTACTCCCATCCCAGGGGGAGAGGTCTCTGGTGTTTCCGATTTTTTTCTCGTCCATACCACTTCACACTTGACTTTCACAGAGTCCGAAAGGCCTGGTAATTGCAGTTTGAGTAGAAACTGCTCGCCCTGCTGGAAGGGATTTTCGGTTATAATGAAAAGCCCCCCATTGCTTAAATTTCCTGTGTAAGCTTTGGCAAAGGATTTTTTATCCTTGTAGGTTAAGGACAAAGTCTGTAAAATACGAGTCTCTTTCCGCGATGAAAAATCGGAAGCCCTACCCAACATCTTCCTGAACCTTTCCACTATAGTTGTGAGAATCATCCTGAAGTCTGAATGGATTTTGTTAAATTCCCGGTCCAGAAATTCCCGGTCAATAACTCCAACGGTAGTTACACCAACAGCACGGGCTGTAGCAGTTCGCTTAAAACCTTCTGAGGAACTGATGCCTGTTAAGAAAGCAAGTTCACCAAATATCTCACCTGGCTGGAGCAATCCTAGGATAAATTCATTTCCTCCAACCGTCTTAGATATTTCAACTTTGCCTGACAGAATCACATACACCCAGTCCCCTGAATCTCCCTCCCTGATGATAACGTCGCCATCCTGATAAGTTTCTTCAGAAACTATATTAAACATAGGAAGACCTCCTTATTCAAACATTAATCATATGGGAAAAATCCTTATAAAGTCCAAACCTGTTTGCCTGAAAGGTTTTCCCAATATGTTGTCGGAGCCAGAAGATTCTTTTGTACGACTACCTATCAGAGAAGCCTGTTATTGTCAAGGGTGTTCATCAGGTATGCAGTAAGATTCAACGGAGGCAGAAAAAAACCCCCCTTTTTAGATAGATATGATTTTACTTATTGATGAAAGCCAAAAAATATGGTAACGTGTCAAAAATTTGTGTGCTTCATGTAATAAAATTTGCAGGCTTTTGTTATTTAGGAAGACTCTGAGACTATGGATATAAAAAGAGGCTACCAGGAAGACATCAGATTGTTCCCAACTAATGTGGTTAAAGTCTGGTTCTTCTTATTGATTGCCTTCCTGGTATTGTTACCACTGTTTACAAAGGGTTATATCGTCTATAATCTTAATCTGGTGCTAATAAATGTAATAGTAGCGCTGGGTATGAACATCCTGGTAGGGTACACAGGGCAGATATCTCTGGGGCATGCTGGTTTTTTTGCCATTGGGGCATATGCTTCGGCTCTGATAATGACCAGACTCCATCTCCCTTTTGTATTTGCGTTGCCTGCCTCCGGTCTGATTGCTGCTGTCTTTGGTTTTCTTCTGGGTCTTCCCGCATTGAGGCTAAAGGGTCCTTATCTGGTTATTGCCACAATGGGTTTTGGGATGGCCATCATCCAGATTATTGGACATTGGGAAGGGTTCTTTGGTGGTCACATGGGTATTGTTACTCCAAAGATAACATTTGGGCATTTTGAACTGAATACAGATAGGCATCTCTATTATTTAATTATGATAGTTACAGTAGGTATGACCATAGCGGCCATAAACATAATTAAATCAAAGGTAGGCCGAGCATTTATCGCTATTAGGGATAGTGATATAGCTGCTGAGACAATAGGTGTAAATCTTACCTACTATAAGACTCTGGCATTTGCAGTAAGTGCGTTCTACACTGGTATTGGAGGGAGTTTGATGGGTTTTGTTCTGGGGTTCATCAACCCCCAGAACTTCAATTTTTTTCTTTCTATATCTTTCCTGGCTATGGTTGTGGTAGGGGGTCTTGGTTCCATTTTGGGGTCTATTCTTGGGGCAATATTAATCACCATTTTGCAGATACAGTTGAATAATATCCCTGAAATCCCTCTCTTGGGGAAAGGGGTAATTTTCCTCTCCCAGGGATGGTTTAGTATAAGTGGGATAGCCAATGTATCAAGCATAATATTTGGATTGATATTGATCGTTATAATAATTTTCGAACCATTAGGGTTATGGGGACGGTGGCTAAAGATTAAATACTATTGGAAAAAGTGGCCGTTTTAATATCCATACACTTTAGTAGGCATGAACCTTTCAGAGACCATTAAAAATGTAGTTCTTTTGGAAAAGTATCCCTTTTCCAAAGCTCTACTTTCAATGAATAGCATGAGAATAACATTATGTTGACCCAACTATCCCAAATCATAGCCAGTGGATTAGCCATAGGAAGCTGTTATGCCTTAATCGCCCTGGCGATGGTAATTATCTATAAGACCTCTGAGGTATTGAACTTTGCCCAGGGTGAGATGGCTATGGTGAGCACATTCTTTGCATATTCCCTTTTGTCAACCTATAACATACCTTTTCTTATTGCCTTTCCTCTGACTCTTATATTTTCCTTGATTCTAGGTATGATCATTGAGCTTGCGTTCCTCAGACCTACCAAAAACCCCACTCTCTTAGGATTGATTGTGATTACCCTTGGTGCAGAAATGGTTCTGTATGGTTTTGCCGGATGGAAATGGGGGGCAGAAACCAAGAGTTTTCCTTCTCCTATATTGGATACGAGGGTTTATAATCTAAAAGGCATTGTAATAAGCCAGTTAAATCTCTGGATTTTTGCAGTCTGTATCAGTCTGATGGTTATTCTATTCCTCTTTTTCAGATATTCTAAATTGGGCATTGCTATGAAAGCAACGGCTCAAAACCAGATGGCGGCCCGTCTTATGGGGATTAGATCCAAGAGGATTCTCTCTTTTACATGGGGACTTAGCTCTCTGATTGGTGCGGTAGCCGGTGTACTGATTGCCCCTATTACCTTACTCGACCCTAATATGATGATAGACCCCCTATTAAAGGCATTTGCTTCGGCAGTTTTAGGGGGTATGACCAGCCTGCCCGGAGCGGCACTGGGCGGTGGGATTCTTGGGGTGGTTGAGAACCTGTTTGGATGGTATGTATCAACAGAGTTCAAATCTGTTGTGGCATTTGCAATCATCGTTCTTGTTCTATGTATAAGGCCCAGCGGACTTTTGGCAAGGCATTACGTAAAAAAGGTTTAAAAGGGAGGCTATTGGTGTCATTAACCTTAAAAAAGGAGGCAAATATGTTTATCAAAAGTTTTAAAAACACTTTGGTTGTTTTGCTATTATTCATCTGTTTGACCCTCTTTTTTGGCAACTCCATTGCATCTGAGGTTGGCGTGTCCGAGGATACCATTAAGATCGGACAGTGGAGCCCCCAGACTGGCCCGGCAGCCTTGTGGGGAGCAGTTGCCAGAGGTACAGAAGCTTACTTTAAGATGCTGAATGCTGAGGGCGGAATACATGGAAGAAAGCTTATACACTATATTCGTGACGATGCTTACCAACCACCCAGAACCGTTGCTGCTGTTAAGGAGCTTGTTGGCAGGGTCGGAGTATTCGGTTTTGCAGGCGGTGTAGGAACAGCTACCGGTATGGCAGTTAAAAGATACTTAAATGATCAAAAGATTCCATGGGTAGGACCGGCATCGGGTTCCAGCAGATGGGCAAATCCCCCCACCAGGTATCTCTTTGCCCTCTATCCCAACTATGTTGACGAAGCCCATATTCTGACATTATATGCTTATAATACTCTTAAAAAGAAGAAGATTGCTTTCTTTTATCAGAATGATGACTATGGTAAAGAGGGTCTGATGGGTGCAAAGAAGACACTGGAAGGATACAACGCTAAATTAGTACAAGAGGTCTCCGTAGAGCCTCTGGATACCGATATTAGTTCTCAGGTGTTGAGGTTAAAGATGTCTGATCCGGACATAGTAATTCTCTGGCTTTTGCCCAAACATGCTGCTATGACGATGGGGGCAGCGGCAAAGATAGGCTTTAACCCAGTATGGATGACTACGAGTACCCTATCCGATGCAGAGATGATGTACGATATAACAAAAGGATTATGGGAGGGTGTGATATTTGATTGCTTTGCTGAGCTCCCTGACTCTAAACACCCCCTTATGATCAAGTATAAAAAGGCTCATGGTGAATTTTCACCCAATGAAAGATGGGGGATGTTTTTCTATGCCGGATTTCTCTTTGCTGAGCCGATGATAGAGGGGTTCAGACGTGCGGGGCGGGATCTGACCCGGGAGAAGTTTGCTGATGCTATGGAGACAATAAAAAACTGGAATGGTGGTATCGGTCATAATATCACATTTTCTCCGAATCAACGGCAAGGTCAGCGGTCTGTATTCTTAGGAAAGTGTGTAAAGGGAAAAGCTGTAAAGATCAGTGATTGGTTAGAGGTAAAAGAATAAAGAGGCTTTCTATGCCTTTCTTCGAAGTAGAAAACTTACTTATCCGCTTTGGTGGCCTGAAGGCTTTAAACAATGTCAGCTTTCAGGTAGAAGAGAATTCCATATATTCCATTATTGGCCCTAATGGAGCTGGAAAGACTACCCTCTTCAACTGTATTAGCGGAATTTATAAACCAGATACGGGTAGAATAATATTTAAAGGAGAAGATATAATAAGATGTAGGCCTCACAAAATTGCCGTAAAAGGGATCGCCCGTACTTTTCAGAATATTGAATTGTTCTCCCACATGACTACCCTTGATAACCTTCTTTTAGGAAGGCACTGTCAGATGAAGACCAATATCTTAAATAGCGCCTTCTTTACTCGAAAGGTGGTAAAGGAAGAGGTTGCTAATCGAGAGGCAGTTGAACGTATCATAGATTTTCTTGACTTACAGTCTGCCAGGAATCAACTGGTTGCAAATCTTCCTTTTGGTACCCGGAGGCTTGTTGAACTGGGGAGGGCATTGGCATTGGAACCCCAGTTGCTTCTTCTGGATGAGCCATCAGCCGGAATGAATCTGGAGGAAAAAGGAGATTTGATGATATGGATTCAGGATATAAAGGAGGACTTTGGTATAACCATACTTTTGATAGAGCATGATATGAAATTGGTTATGGATATCTCTGACAGGGTTTTAGCCCTCAATTATGGAGAGAAGATAACCGAAGGGCTGCCATTAGAAGTGCAGCATCACAAAGAAGTTTTAAAGGCATATTTAGGAGAGGAAGATACGATTGCTTAAGGTAAAAAACATAGAGACCAGCTATGGATTTGTCAATGCCATTCGCGGTGTTTCCCTGGACCTGGAGGAAGGTGATATAAAGACCGTCCTTGGGGCAAACGGTGCCGGAAAGACCACTATCCTTAAAACTATAATGGGACTGTTGGAAGACCAGCCTGAAAAGGGGACTATAGAGTTCATGGGTAAGAGAATCGACAGAATGGATACAGAGGATATCGTGCATCTTGGTATATCCTATGTCCCTGAAGGGAGGGAGATATTCCCCGAACTGACAGTTTTTGAGAACCTGAAGATGGGTTCATATACACGAAGGGACAAAGACGGAATCAGGAAAGACTACAAACGGGTTTCTGAGCACTTTCCTGTCCTGGAGGAAAGGAAAAATCAGCTGGCAGGGACACTAAGCGGTGGGGAACAGCAAATGTTGGCTATAGGTCGTGCCTTGATGGCTAGACCAAAGCTCCTCCTTTTGGACGAACCCTCTCTGGGTTTATCTCCGGTACTGGTAAAGGATATATTCGAGATTATTAAGGCTATCAACAGAGAAGGGATCACTATTCTGTTGGTAGAGCAGAACGCAAAGATGGCACTTAACATAGGGAATTATGGGTACGTATTGGAAAACGGCAGGATTGTTCTGTCCGATGAAACAAGGGTCCTCCTGGAAAACGATGATGTAAAGGAATTCTACTTAGGAGTAAAACTGGAAGAGTCAGTAAAAGGTTATCAGAGATATAAGAGAAAGAAGAGATGGAGGTAAATTACTATTGATAGTTCAGGATGGGAGAGATCTCATCAAAAAAAGAGACTCAGGTCATATGGTAAGATTTTATTAACTTTTCTCTTTGTTTCGGCGTTAGCTCTGGCAATAGCTTATGAAATAAGGACAAGCGTATGGGAAGCAGCTATCTTTTCCTGGTGCTCAAAGAATGTAACATGGAGACTTCAAGGAGGGGAGAGCAGTGATATCTCCTTTCCTATCGATGGTCCGTTTGACATCTCCAGAGGCTATACAGATTTACCAAAATTTCAAAAGCGTCTTAAAGAAAAAGGTTATATAGTAACCTCACAGGCAAGGCAATCGAAGACTGCCCTTTTCCTCGGTAGAAGTGGTATCCCGATCTCTTATGAGAAAAGGGATGATCGGGGATTACGGCTGAATGATAGAGATGGTGCTAAAGCCTACCACGTTACCCTGGATACCCAACAGTTTCCCTCCTTTCAATCCATACCGCCACTTTTGGTAAAGGTTCTGCTTCACAGGGAAAATCGGGAATTATTCGATTTTGAACACCCTTTCTTGAATCCTGCCATCGAATGGGATCGTCTTGGCTTAGCGAGTCTTAGATATCTCGGTGAAAAGCTTTTTGGCATTCCAGATGGAATCGGGGGGAGTACCCTGGTAACCCAAATAGTAAAATTCAGACACTCAAGTAGGGGTATGACCAGAGGTCCTGTAGACAAGATAAGACAGATAGTAGGAGGAAGTTTATGGGCATACCGTAAGGGACCTAATACCACCGATACCCGCAAAGAAATTGTCAGGGAATACTTTAATGGAATGCCATTGGGAGCGGCTAAAGGGTACGGTGAAATTAACGGGATTGGTAAAGGGATGTGGGCATGGTTTGGTAAAAACATAGACCAGCTAATGTCTGATTTGCAGATGAATGAAACGAATCAGGAAGTGCTTTATAGAAAGGCAAATACACTTAAAGAGGCACTTTCGCTTATCATTGCCACACGACACCCATCCCTGTATCTCCAAAAGGACCACACCATACTGGAGAAAAAAGTGAATGGGTATCTTCGCCTTTTAGAAGCGGACGGAATCATCAGTACAGCTTTAAAAAAAGCTGCAACGACAGCCCATTTAGAATTCAGGCCCGGTGCACCTATCCCTCCCCCTCTTTCTCTCGTGGAGCGAAAAGGAACAGACTCTGTCCGTATAAGTTTACTCAAGCTACTGGGCATTGAGACACTTTATGAACTGGATCGATTGGATATGACTGTTGATACTACCTTTGACTTCGATACCCAGCAGAAAGTCAATAGCATCTTGAATTCTCTTTATGCTCCTGAGTTCTTAGCGGAAAATGGATTCTTAGCACCCTATCTTTTAAACAAAGGAGATCCTGGAGATGTGATATACAGTTTTGCCCTTTTTGAAAGCCGTCCAGAGGGGAATCTTTTAAGGATTCAGGCTGATACCCTGAATAAACCCCTCAATGTTACTACCGGTATAAAACTTGAGTTGGGCTCTACAGCGAAGCTTCGAACCCTGGCTTCTTACCTGATGGTCATTGATTACCTTTATGGTTATTTTGCAGAGAAAGACCAAAGCGACCTTTTAAGGAAGAAGTCGCAGGTCAATGACCCTTTATCCAAATGGGTCCTGGATTATCTGCTCTATCACCCAAAGGCAACGCAAGAAGAGGTACTCAAGGCTAGCATGCAGAGGAGCATTTCTGGTAATCCTAATCAGGTTTTTTTCACAGGGGGGGGAGTGCACACGTTTAAGAATTTTAAGAAGGATCAGGATAACCGATTCTTTACCGTCGAAGAAGGGTTTTGCCAATCAGTGAACCTTGTCTTCATCCGGCTGATGAAGGAGGTGGTTGACTACTATATGGCAAATCTTGGCTATGATGTGAAGGCTCTGCTTTCAGAAATAAACAATCCTCAACGGTTACCTCTTTTGAAAGAAGCGATGGAGCTGGAATCTGTCGAATTCCTCAAAAAATATTACCGGATTCATGTCTCTAAAGCCTATAAAGAGTCTTTTGCAATACTCTGCCAATCTTCCCTGCATCCTCTGAGGAACTGGGTAATTCTTTACTTGAAGGAAAATCCAGAAGCTACCCTGGAGCAATTAGTAACAGCGGCAAAGTCCCATTTCCAGGAAAATGCCATAAACCTGGCTTTGCTCAATAAGATGTTTAGAGCCTATCAAGGAAAATCATACCATCTCATTGATGAGGCTTACCTTCTGGGAAGGCATCCCCTTGAGGTCTGGTTGGTCTTCTATCTGAAAGACCATCCTGGGTCCCTCTGGAATAAAGTGCTGGAAGCAAGCAAAGATGCCAGGATGCTATCTTCTTCATGGATATTCAGGACCCGTTTTCACAACGCACAAAATCTGAGGATAAGAAGCCTTCTCGAACGAAAGGCATTTGCTGAGATTCATCGAACATGGAGGTCTATGGGATATCCATTCGGAACACTTGTTCCCTCTCTGGCAACTGCAATTGGAAGCTCAGCTGATAGACCGGTAAACCTGGCAGAGTTTATGGGTATCATCCTCAATGAGGGAATTTATAAACCAATGATCAGTTTTAAAGGGCTTCATTTTGGAGAGGGTACCCCTTATGAAACGCATCTTAGCAAACCCCCTGATACCAGGAAAAGGGTCATGTCTCCTTTAGTGGCACGATCTTTGAGGGACGCCCTGAGGCAGGTAGTGGAAAGGGGTACTGCCCAAAGGATTAAAAATACTTTTACCCTCTCCGATGGCACATCCGCTGAGGTAGGTGGGAAAACTGGTACTGGAGACAACCGGGTTGAAACTTTCCGCCGTGATGCAGGGGTTGTCAGCTCAAAGATCATCAATCGCACCAGCACCTTTGTTTTTTATGCAGACAGATTCTTTGGAATTGTTACTGTCCACGTAGAAGGTCCGAATGCCTCACAATATGAATTCACAAGTGCTTTAGCGGTTCAGGTATTAAAGACCTTGTGGTCGGCACTGCAACCACTTTTTGCCGAGAAAGGGCAAGCGGCTTAACTCAGTCTAAGCTAATATTCCACGTTCCCCCATTTTCCGTTCTCATATCTCCTTACCAGCC
The DNA here is from genome assembly GCA_040757775.1 of Thermodesulfobacteriota bacterium. Taxonomy (NCBI): domain Bacteria; kingdom Pseudomonadati; phylum Thermodesulfobacteriota; species Thermodesulfobacteriota bacterium. Next base: position 13,618 of record JBFLWQ010000018.1, on the reverse strand, counting down.
AGATGCTCCCTGATTTCATTCAGCCTTTCATTGATTTCCCGAAGCTTGGGCGTAAGGCTTTCTCGCATCCTGAAGTCAGGAATATCTTCAATGTCTCCAATCCGGGTTATAATGTCGTCCAGCCTTTCCCATGTAACGTCCAATTCGGCATTGAATTCCAGCGGGGCAACCGCAATGCCTTCTTTCCTGAATTTGCCCATGGCGATGTCCAGATCGATAGTTTCTCCCAATTGTGGAACAATGGGAGAGATATTTAGTTCTTCACTGACATAATTGCTAAATGCCAGTGAGCTGCTGGGTTCTCCATGGACAATCACAGTAGCATAAGGTTTTGGATTAAAATGCGTGAGCCATTTAAGAAGTCCGTCCCTGTCGGCGTGAGCAGAAAATCCTCCGATAGTGTGAATCTTGGCTCTTACGGTTACTTCTTCTCCGAAAATCTTTACACGTCTGGCACCGTCTACAATGAGCCGCCCCGTGGTACCCTGTGCCTGATAGCCCACAAACACAATGTGAGCCTCTGGACGCCAGAGATTATAGCGGAGGTGGTGTTTAATACGGCCGGCGTGTGCCATTCCGCTGGCCGCGATGATTATGGCTCCCTTTTTGATATCGTTCAAACGTATGGATTCTTCAGCCGAGCGGCTGAAATGCATCCCGGGGAAATCCAGCGGATGGTTGCCTGCCCGCAATTTGTTCACAGTTGCTTTATCAAAGCATTCCGGATGCTTTAGAAAGATTTCTGTAGCCGAGATGGCAAGAGGGCTGTCTATATAAACATCCATATAGGGGATTTGTTTTTTCTGGTAAAGCTCGTTTAATATATAAAGCACCTCCTGGGTACGCTCCACCGCAAAGGCTGGAATCACCACGTTGCCACCGTCCTTATAGGCGGCAATGACTACCTCTCTGAGTTCCTGATATGTGCTTTCCTTGGACTTATGAATACGATTACCGTAAGTAGATTCAATAAAGACCACATCGGCTTTCTGGATATACGTAGGGTCTGAAATTATCGGCTGATTGATACTACCCAGATCACCGGAAAAGACTATCTTAACCTCACGGTCTTTTTCTTTGACCCAAAGCTCGATAATGGCAGAACCCAGGATATGTCCCGCGTCACTGAAACGGGCACGCATATGAGGAGAGAGGATAACATCGTTTCCGTAAGTTATTGGCATGAAATATTTCATTGCCGCCTCAGCATTATCCTGGGTATAAAGAGGTTCAATCAAGCGTTTGCGGCCTGCGCGCCTCTTTTTGCGATTATGCCATTCCGCTTCCATCTCCTGTATATGCGCGCTGTCAGCCAGCATAATCCTGCACAAGTCTGCGGTAGCGGGGGTACACAGGATGCTGCCGGAAAACCCATTCCGCACAAGTTTGGGGATGAGACCACTGTGATCGATATGGGCATGCGTTAAGAAAAGATGGCTCACCGTCCCGGGGTCGTAGGGGAAATCCAGATAGTTGCGCTCCTCCATTTGCCTCGATCCCTGAAACATGCCACAGTCCACAAGTACCCTTACACCCTCCGTCTCAATCAGGTAGTTGGAGCCTGTTACCGTCCCTGCCGCCCCTGCACAATTTACTTTCATAGCCTTCCCCCTTATACCATACCTGCTTACTACACGATTACCGTGCGCTTGATGGTCTTCACCACTTCGTCCGGGTCATCCAGGATGATTACCCTCTCCATATCCTCCGGGGATATCTTGTTTTTTTCCAGGAGGTTCTTTCTCATCCACTCCAACAGACCATTCCAGTAATCGGACCCTACAAGTATCACAGGGAAAGGTTTTATCCGTTTGGTCTGGATCAGGGTCATGGCTTCGAATATCTCATCAAGTGTTCCGAAACCGCCAGGCATGCCTATATAGGCCTGAGCATATTTGATAAACATTACCTTCCTTACGAAAAAGTATTTGAACTCCAGGTTTACATCTACGTAAGGGTTGATTTTTTGCTCCAGAGGTAGGCGAATATTTAGCCCGACAGACTTTGAGCCTCCCTCTCTTGCCCCTCTGTTAGCTGCCTCCATGATACCAGGCCCACCACCGGTAATGATGTTGAAGCCATTTTCAGCCAATTTCTTAGCAATAACTACAGTCTTTTCATATGTTTCATCACCCGGGAGAACTCGGGCAGAGCCAAAAACAGAGATGCAGGGATAGATGTCAGATAGTGCCTCGAAACCATCGACAAATTCGGCTATAATTTTAAAGAGTCGCCAGGAATCATAAACAGTTATTGCATCAATCAGGTATTGTTTTTCTGACATGGCTATCTACCTCCCTGTTTTTCGGAACGGCAGGGGCGAACGGCCGTTCGCCCCTACTGTCTATCAAATAGTTTACATATTGTCAAGGATGTTTGGTTGATGGGTAATTGAGATTGCCAAATCGATCAACAAAGAAAGGAGGGTACTGTCCTATTAGGGAAATAGAACGTCAGGATGGCATTTAGAACCCCTGAGGGCGATTATTAGAACCCTATTTGATGCAATACTTCCCGAACGGCTACTACGCCAGGAGAATCATTGGGAAGGTCAATTATGGGCTTGCCGACAGAGTCAAATCTTGTTATGTTTTCATCTTCTGGAATATAGCCAAGGATTTTGAGCCCCGTCTCTTCCGCAACTTCTATTATTCCTTTACTTTCTTCTTTTACCCTGTTGATAACCATGCCCATTTTGGTTTCACTGGTATCGTTGTTTTCTTCAGTAATCTTTTTGATGAGTTTAGCATTGTGAATCCCTCTGGTGGAGGTGTCAGTAACAATCACCAGGGTATCGACGCTTCTAAGCACCCTTCGGTTGACTTGCTCGGGGCCGGCTTCACAATCAATGAGGGTAATATCAAAATCCCTGGAAAGGGTTTCTATCCCATACCTTAATAGGTCATTAACCGCGCAAAAGCAGCCTGGTCCTTCGGGTCGACCCATTACCAACAGGTCAAATCCATTCCCTTGTCCCATGACCTCAGCTATCACTTTCTGCATAGGTATATCTTGAATCCTGCTCTTTGCTTCTGGGTTTTTGATAATCTCTTCCCGGATGTCTCCTACTGTCCTGTATGCCGTTGCACCTACTGCAGAGGGTAAACACGCTGCTGAATCAGCATCTATAGCCAATATCTTAAATTTTTCCATTTTTGAAAGTACACCGACCATGATTGCTACCAGAGCTGTTTTCCCTGCTCCACCCTTGCCGCTCACAGCAATCACCCTTCCCGCATTTTGCCGGTCTGACCCTGGTCTTGACATCATGCCCCTCACAAATAAGTGTCAAAAAACTGTTCAATTTTTGCCTTAATGGTTTCCGATGAGGCAACCCTTGGATCGTAAGCATCGAAATCAAAAAACAGGGTGGGAATTCCCACTTCCTCTTTTATAACATCCTTTAGCAGCTTGGCAGACGCCCAGCCATACTTACAACCCACATGTCCTGCAAAAATAGCCACATCCGCTTTATATTCCCTGCATATACCAACAACTTCCTCCAGTAATGTGTCCACGGGGCCTCTGCCGTGCCTTCCCATAGGAGCTTTCAGTATTTTAGATGCCAGACCACGGGCTATTTTTGACAGACTCGAGGTGTCTTCTATAGGTTCATTGACCCAAAGATTCAGCAGGTCCATCACGACGACAGCTCCATATTCCCTCTCCATCCACTCTAACACCCCCAGGTCGAAAAACGTGGAGGACCAGACCATAGCTACTCTCAATTTCTCCTCTGGAAGGGCGCCCTCATTTCTCTGAACCCGTTCCAGTGCCATTTCATACTGTTTCTTATACCAGTCCACCAGGAAGGGGGTTCCGGCAAGCCCCAAAATAGCACCTGCAGCTATAGCAGAAGACCGGCTCGAAATAGGGCAGGGTACCTCTTTCCTGAGTTTGTTAGCTTTGAGCACATATTCCTGTGCCTGGTTAGAATATTCTACAACCTGCTTTAGCCTATCAAAGTCTAACTTTTGATTTGTCTGCTCTTCCAGAAAGGAGATGAGTTTAGTAAACTGACTGGCAAAGTATATATGGCTCCTCTCGTCATCCAGGTAAGGCGTATCAAAACAAAACTGGGGGACTCCAAGATACTCGGCAAGAACTGGATAAATAATACTTGCCGAATCACAGGGGTGGGCTGCTATATGGATGAGCATATCCGGATAAGGAAAATCACCGGAGAGGGCTGCACCGAGGGTGTACTTGTTGATGGCACACAACGACTCAGGGACGTGTTGTTCAGCAAAGTCCACGTACTTGATGATGCCTTCGGGAAAGGAGGAAATTACCGAACCTGCATACTCTCCTGAGAATGGAGCTATATCCATGGCACGGAACAATTCCGGAGTAAGGAGGAAAAAATACCACGCTATAGGTTTGTTTTGGACAACATCTTCATAAAGCATCTCGAAATACTTTGCTGCTGGTTCATACATCCATTTACGTTCAGGATATTTACTCCCTACATGATTGAGCAATCCCTGCATACTATTATGTACCTTTTCAATTTCACGTATATTCTTTTGCGTCATTTTAACCCCTCCCTATCATTTCTAGAAATGCTCCAACCCTGGTACTCATTTGTCCCGCACCGCTGGTCATGTACTCCCGATCCACTACCAAAAGAGGAATGTTCAGTTCATCCAACCTCTTCTGGAGGATAAGGGTTGTGCCTCCCCAAAGGTCGCAACAACGGATTCTCTCCATGATGACACCATCAACGTTAAACTTTTCAACCATTCCCTTAGTATAAGTAACGATTTGGCCAATATCCTCAGACATCCTGGGGCATACAGGACGCTTTAAGTAAGAACGTGCCAAACACTCCATGAGGTCACCGTTGGTCTTCACCGGCTCCCAGAAGTACCTGCTTCCGAAACACAGGGCATCAGTGACTACCAGGCAACCCATACCCTCGATAATCCCTATATAATCGGGATCATCAATAACACTTCCCATGACCATCAATCTGGGACTATGGGTCGAGATACCCTTCCGCTTACCAACCTCTTCCAGCAATCCCTTAAGTAGCCTGTTGTAATCTTCTTTTGGAGTCGACATGGCAGCCACAACAATCTCGTGTGCTTCTTTCCCGGTCAGGAGCGGGTTCCCCCTTTGGCGAAACTCGTATACCTTCCTCAGCAGGTCTCGGGTTTCATTATACACCGCTATTGATTTTCGGATACTTTCCTCAGTGATGCTGACATCAAACGCTTTTTCCAGACCTGCCTTGAAGATAGCAAGCTCATCTCTGTACCAATTCACCGCTTCTTCATCGGTCTTATGGGGGACACTGAGAAAGTGATAATAAGGTGTCTTTACCTTACGCTTCAGGATATCGTACAGACGCCGGATATGCTCGCAGCTGTTCATAGACACCACTCCATCAAGAAACCAATAGCCGCCCTCCAGCGCTAATTCCAGGCAGCTGCGGGCAAAGGAACAGTTGACTGCGGATAAAAAAGCATCTGCAGCCGGTGTATTGGTACAGCCTGTGGCTTTTATCCTGTAGGGGAAGATGCCTGCCGCATGAAGAATCTCCTCGGGTATGTAGGAGCAGAAAAACCCCACTACGGGTTTACCCTGGGCTTTCCATTTGTCTACAGCAGGATTGGCAATTGTTTTAGACATTTCGCTTAATTCTTCTAAAGATGTCATTTTCACTTCCTCCCTTTTTTTACGAACTCCCCTTTAACTGTCCAGCCAGATATTCTGGCATCATTCTGTCTCCTGAGTAGTTACATCTCCTTATCACCTGTTAGCCTCAACCCTATGCAAGAGATTGCCCTTTTTTGTACCTCTCTTTTGCAAAGAGAGCTGCACCTAACGCACCAACAATCTGAGGTTCCTCAGACATGAGTGGTTTTAATCCGACTTTTTCAGCTACCTTTTTGATCACCCCTATGTTCTTTGCAATTCCACCGCTTATAACAAAATCGCCTTCTATCCCAACCCTCTGGAGTAAAGCGAATACCCTGGTTGCTATAGCCTCATGAACCCCGGAGAGAATCTCACTCTTTGGGACACCGCTTCTTAGCAGAGAAACCGCCTCTGATTTAGCAAAAACAGCACATGCAGAACTTATCATAGCATCCTTTTTAGCCTCTAAGGATGTTTTACCAATATCTTCAAGGGGTATGCCCAGTACATCTGCCATTACCTCACAGAATCTACCTGTTCCTGCTGCACACTTGTCATTCATTGCAAAATTTGTTACCTTCCCTTTCTCATTACATCTTATGGCTTTACAGTCCTGTCCACCCATGTCAAGAATGGTCTTCACATCAGGAAATAGGTAATTGGCACCTTTGGCATGGCATGAAATCTCTGTTATATTTTCGTTTGCAAAAGGAACAATAACCCTCCCGTACCCCGTTGCTATAGTATACTCGATATCTTCAAAAGAGATGTTGGCATTTTTTAACGCTTCATCTGTTGCTTTTTTAGCAGTCAATGCACTATCTGCCCCTGTTCTAACTATACTATACGAAAGTATCTTGCCGTCACTTAATATTACTGTTTCGCCACTTAATGACCCTATATCAACTCCAGCCACTATCATTTTCTGCCTCCTTAAAGAGGGGTCAGACCCCAAATAGCTTGAACATCATATAGTTAAAAGTAGGGGCGAACGGCCGTTCGCCCCTACTCCGGTTCCTGATTTTATGAATTTCGAGCAATAAGAGCAGCTCCCAATGCACCAATCAATTGAGGATATTCCGCTATATATATTTTTATCCCCAATTTTTCCTCTAATGCCCTGACCATACCTATGTTCTTCGCTACTCCACCAGTCATAACAACATCATTTTTCATACCTATTCTATTTACCATGCCGAATATTCTGTCAGCTATAGACTCGTGAATACCAGCCAGGATATCGTTTCGCGGTATTCCCTTGTGTATATGAGAGACCACCTCAGACTCTGCAAATACTGCGCACATACTGCTGATCTGGGCCTTTTCTTTGTATTCTAAAGAAAGTTGTCCTATGTCTTCGAGAGAGACCTCCAATGCCTTTGCCATAGTATCTAAGAAAACACCTGTTCCAGCCGCGCACTTATCATTTCCGGCAAAGTCTTCTACTACTCCCTCTTCATTAATACGTATTACCTTGCTGCTTTCAGCACCAACATCAATTACCGTCCTTGCTTTTGGGAATAACCAGTGGCTTCCTTTGGCGTGGCATAGCATTTCTGATTTAGATTCTTTTGCAAAAGGAACCAACCTTCTCCCATAACCTGTAGAAACAATATTTTTCAACTCCTCAAAAGATATCTTTGCTTTTTTAATGGCCTCATCCATTGCTTTTTTGACGACTAAAGCCCCCTCTTCTTCTGTTGTAATTACACTGGTAGACAAAATATTGTCATCTTCTAAGATAAGCACTTTGGTGCTAAGGGAACCAAGATCAATGCCTGCAGTTATCATCTTTTACTTTCCCTCCTCTACAATCATATCGATAGGATTCATGAAAAATTGATAGTAACTATCCAACCACTCTATTAATTAGAGTTTTACCCTCCCCCCTTTAGAAAAGTCAAGGAATATTTTATATTATGCCTTCCTAAAAATATTCCTTTAGCCGACCGGCCAGATATTCCGGCATGCTGTCGAAGAAATTGTCCATGAAATAGAGAGTGGCAAGAGGAATGTCATTCACATAATTGTCTGAATAATTTGGTCTGGTGGTTATCCTTATATTAGACCAAAAACTATTACTTTTTTCTCCCAAAGGGCCTGAATACACAACGTAGTTAAAGGAATTCTTTTGAAGGTCATTCTTATAGAAGGAGAGTATTTTTGTAATACCACGTGCAATACCTTCTATATCACTCTTATCAAATTCGAGAAAGTTTGATTTCCCGGGTATCACACCAGTAAACTCATTTCCTGATATAGGGGAAAAGGAAGCCATCCATTCAACGCTTTTTGTTCTCCCTACATACCTTTCGCCGAGTTCTTTCTCCGTATCTATGAGGTTTTGCCAAAAGTTTATGGAGTTTTTGTTCAGGTAGTTTTGACTTTCCTTCATCATGCTATCGAGATATGGAAAGGGATCTCTGGTCATAAAAACCGGGTTGTGAGGGTGGAGCACAGACGAACCGGCGGGGGGGAAATAGTTCATCCCAAAAGCTGCATATTTAAGTTCCGGCTTTCTGCTATGTACAGTTCGGCAGAAATCAATAATCATACTGTAGAAGTTTATGAACATTTCAACGGAGAATTGATCGAGCTTTAGGAAATGGTCTTTACCTATGACACCGACAGCACTGATCTCATAAATCTGGAAAAGGTTTGGGAAAATCCATGAATCGCCTTTCCTGAGCCTCCCCTCCGGCAAGATGTCAGGTGGGAATTTAGGCGTTCCTTTTTCTATGTTCTCCGGACAGAAGAAACAACCTTTTCTTGTTTTTTCTACTATCATTTTTATAAAGTTTTCATTGGTAGGCTGGTTCACATGTTTCGCCTTTTCTGCGAGATCTACATTAAATAACCTTCTCACCCCGGTCAATGGATCAAAACGTACTTCGATAGTCTGACTTTCCTCTTCAAACCCCTGCATTGGATTGAAAATCGAAGAATCATACTCAAGTTTTCTGAACTCTATTGCCACAGCATCCTCCTTTTTATTGTCCCGAACATTGCCCAACTAGGAAATCTTGCTCCCAAATGTACTGCTCTGGCATTTGGTTGAAATTCGATGGTTTCAGTCCTGCATAGTTAAATTTCATAGATCATCACTTTTTTGATATTTGTAAACTTCGTAGACCCTTTGTCTTTCACAAGTACTAGTGAATGTGTGCTAAAAACACAATCATGGATGGATGACTTTTAGGGTGCCTTTCCTTAATTTCCTGAATCATTGTTTTTCTATACTTCCTCATACATTGCCCTTACCTCAGGATTCAGTGAAGAAATTCGTCTGGTTGCCTCCTCTGGCGAGACAGCCTCGCGGGAACCATCAGCAGGATTTTCCACTATTATGCCGCTTTCTATTAACATCTCATATCGTTTCTTTCTTACCTCTTTGTCCGGGTGGCACACGAGCATACAGTGACCACACGTATACTCTATTCTGTAACCGGGCATTAAGAAAGAAAAGAATCCTTTCCCATGAGACATCCTCGTTCGGTATGCTCTGGCAGTTTTGCGCATAGCGGGTTGGAATTCGCCATCGTTTTCTGGGATCGGAAATCTGCCCGGTGCCCACGTCGACCACTTGCCGGATTGATGAAGCCCTGTAAAGCCTCCACAGACATAGCCGCATCGATTATAGTCGCGACGCTTGGAATAGGAAAATTTGAACCCTCGCATTGTGACAGTAACTTCTTCATCCTGCGACATCAATCCAGAGGCACATGCAGCATTACATAAACGACAGTTGTCACAGTAGTTGTCTTCCTCTGGAAGAGGGTCTGTTGGAATGAGATCAGCTTCTGTTACAAGTGTCCCCAAGACAATTGAGGCACCTTCATTCTTTGTGATAACATTTCCAGAATACCCAAAGTGCCCGATTCCGGAACGAACGGCCATATATTTATGAGAAATAGGTGGTAGCATATCCAAGGGTCCCTTTTCCGTATCTCTTCTATAGACAACATTAGCTGCCTGGGCAACCGAAGGATAACCCTTTTGCTCCAAGAACATGGCCATTTCCAAAGAGATCCCACTTGCCAAGGCATTTGTACGGATCTGATCTGTTTCATGGGCGATACGGTCCTCTTTTTTGAGAAAGGATTCGATCGCCTTCTCATTCAGAGAGAGTGAAAAACATACCGCTGATTTTGCATTTGGCAACACATACGATAGGTCCGTTGATGGAGGGCCTCCTTCTAGCGTTTCGTTGGTCACGATACCAACGTTGCTAACTCCGTAGCTCTTGGCCATATCCTTTACGATTTGAGTCAAATCTTCCATAATCATCTCTCCTGGTTTTTTGGGCTTTTTTCTTTTTAGCGAGCATCAATTTCTGCCCGACCCCGCTTAAATAATGGCTTATCGTCCTATTCTTAATGATGCTACTCTCCCCTTGAAGAGGCTCGAATATACTCTTCACGTAACCTGTATCTCTGTATCCTGCCTGTACCGGCAGTCTTCGGTAAACTTTCAACAAAATCTACCGATTGAGGAACAGCGTAGTCAGGAAGGTTTACCTGGCATAATGCTATAATATCCTCTTCAGTTAAATAATCGCCCCTTTTAATCACCACCGCTTTGACTGTCTCTCCCAGTTTTTCATCCGGCAAGCCTATCACTGCCACCTCAAGCACCTGTGGGTGCTGCAAGATGACTTCTTCTACTTCTAAAGGCAAAATCATATTGCCTTGAGTGGTAATACTATTCTTCTTTCTACCAACAAGGAAAATATATCCCTCTTCATCTACCGTGGCTTGATCACCGGTGTAGACATAACCTCCTCTTATGGTTTGTTCCGTTGCCTCAGGGGCATTCCAGTAACCTTTCATCATATCAGGGCCTCTGGCAATAACCTCTCCAACCTGACCTGGTTGAACGTCCTCTCCTCGCTCATCTACTACCCTCGCTTCAACACATAATGGTTCACGACCGCAAGACTTTACCTGTTTACCTTTTCTGGAAGACCTTCGAATATAAATTCCTCAGGAGGAAGAAAAGAAACGAAACCTATCTTGCTAAGACCATAGATTAATAACAAAGATACTTCCGAATAACTCTACCGCTCTTTGCCATACCTCTGGGGGATAATATCCGAATATCAATATACGGCGTAAGCTAGTGTAATCATACTTGTCGAGGTCAGGGCATTCTATAATCGGTTGAAAAAACGCAGTTGGTAAGAAAATGTCAGTTACCCTTTCTTTATCAATTATCTACCGCCAGTGTAAACGCTTTTGACAGAACCCATAAATTTTTTGTTCAAAAATCAACGCTGTCTTTTTGCAAACCCTTTTGACATACCGCCTCACAATATCACCAATAACCATTTAACACCTCCTTTTAAAGGCTTACGATTCGAAGCTCAGCTGCACGCACATTTTAAAAATTGTCTACCCGGCCTTGCTAGCCAGCAAGGCTTCGATAAAGGAATCAAGATTTGCCTTCGCAGTGGTGTCATCGTATTCCCTCAAATCCACAGCATCCATATCAAAGATTGTTGTCGGGACTCCGACCTGTTCGTATACAGCATCCTTTACCAATCTCGTGCGTCCTGGCAACAATCCACAAGTCCTCTGAATTCCCACAATAACCCCATCTATCCGGAAATCTCTGACTATTTTTGCAACAAAATCAACATAGTTTGCTGATGTTGGATTGGCTATGTCAACAAGCTGCCTGTAGGCAAGGCTTTCAAGGGGTCTCTCAGGATCAATAATGGCAGGGTCATATGCACCGCCGGCTAAATACTCAGCCATGCTCTTCACAAAGATGGCGCCGTATTTCTCAACATAGTTGAGAAGCCCGAGGTTATAGGCAGGAGGCACCCCAACCCACAGAAGTCTCAACTTTTCATCGTCAAGGGCGCCCTCCTTTCTCTCTACCTTGCCCTTCACCTCTTCAAGCACTTTTTCATAAAGGGTAACCCCAAGCTCGGTTCCGCTCATTTGAAAAAGCGGATAGCACGCAGTGTTGCCATCAACAGCACTCATTGGTGTAGGCACAGTCTTTCTACAGTTGTCTATCTCATTCCAGAGTTCAATAAGCCTTTTGGAAAGCCGGACGGCCTCTTTGAGTTTGTTCATATCTACTTTGTATCCGTGCTCTCCCATAAAATCTATTGCGCCTTTCAACTGACCTGCATAATACTCGATAGCATAGTCAGGAATCTCTTTCCCCCATGTATTTATTGGAGCATCAATGAAGTAGTAAGGACAATTGTAATGATTAACCGAATACAGGAAGGACTTGGATTCGGACATACACGGAAGATTGCTTGCTATTATAAGATCAGGAGGGACAAAAAATTTCTCAAGATATGCATCACGCTCCGTAGCAATCGCACACCCTGCAAAAGTCCTATGATAGGGACAGACATCCCTCGAAAGCCCGTCTGCCTCAGCGATCTGGCAATAATGACTGGATAACTGTTTGGATGCAAGTACAAGCGGGAGATGCTCAATCGCGATTATCGGTGCATCAACACAATGATAGATCTCCCTGGGTATCAGTCCAGCAGACCAGATCACCGGTTTCCCTTCCTCCTTTGCTGCCTTTACAAGCCCGTAATACGCTTTTATAGCTTTGCCTATCTCTGATGTTGTCTGTAAACTCTTTTTTCCCGGCTCGGTCATTTTTGTTGTCATATTACACCTCCTAATGCCGATTCTTGGACGGGGATTGCATATTAAAAAAGCTAAAGCTTTGCCTGCCGGTCAGATAGGAAGGTCAAGGAAAATATGTATAGACCTATCTATTTGAGAGCAGGTTCATGCCAGCAACTGGGGTCCTCTCCCATGGGGTCTCCTGCTATAGCGGCTGCCCCTCTGCATCCACCACATGCGTACTGATACTCACACCTCCCGCATTTACCGCCTACTTTCCTTGATTGCAGTTTCTTCAATAAGGGAGAATTTAACCAGACATCCTTCAACCTATCTCTTCTGATGTCGCCAACTTCTGCCAGTAAACCAAGAGGACAGGGTACGATTTTGCCATCCACTGTGAGACCGGCACCTGCTATCCCTGCCCCACAACCCAGGGATACTTCTTTTGAATAAGGATCGATGCATTTATTCTGCATGCTCTTACTTACTATAAAAATATGGGGCAGCTCGGAGGTTATAATAAGCGTGGGTATAGTCTCCTGTATTTCAGCAAGGAATTTCAGCATTTCTCTCCTTTGCTCTCTCGATAAACAGAAGTGTGCAAGTTTCTTTGCCCTTCCTGCAGGTGCCATATCCCCTGCTTCAAATACACCTACTCCAAGATCAGAAGCGAGTTTGATCATTTCAGGAAGTTCATCATAGTTTAATAGAGATATGGTTGCCTCAATTCCCACATCAGCAAAACCCAGGCTGACGCAGGTTTCTATTGCCTCTACCGCCCTTTCAAATGAGTCTTTTCCTCTTATTAAGTTATGGGTTTTTGATTTAGCCCCATCAAGGCTGATTCTTATCTGATTAACACCGGCATCCTTCAATCTTTGTGCTACGGATCGGTTAAGGGAAAACCCATTGGTATTAATCCCTACCGATAGCTTTTTCGATCCATAGTCTGCCAGAGTAAAGATGTCTTCCCTTACAAGTGGCTCTCCACCGGCTATCAACAGGTGTTTTGTCCCCGCCTCTGCCATATTGTCTATTGCCATAAATGCCTCTTCAGTAGACAATTCATTCTTGGCAGGTTTCCCTGCTTCCACCGCACAATGAATGCATCTTAGATCACAGGCATTAGTTAGCCCCCAGGCAATAACCACAGGACGATTCAGCCGGGAGACCTTCCTTTGATATTTATCCCAGGTAAAATCCAGAATGTCTGATGGCGATAAGTGTAAACACTTTAAAGAGGTACTCATCCTCTTCTCTCTCCTTTACCACTGAATTAAAATGCCCTGTGTAAATAAGAAAGTTAAATACTTAAGCATAAATAAAGGATACCCCCACCTTCAGGTGAGGGTATCCTTCTACGGTTCGCT